>NYSP01000047.1 GCA_002683115.1 Gammaproteobacteria bacterium | reverse complement strand
CATAATCATCATACGTTAGTGTCATAGCTGCGCCTTCGTAGTCATCTCTAAGAACGTAGTTAATAACACCAGCGATAGCGTCAGAACCATAAACTGCTGAACCACCAGCGTTTACAATTTCCACTCTATCAATCATGACAGATGGAATGTTGTTTATATCAACGGCGTTACCTGAACCACCTGATCCAAATGGAGATGTTGATCCCACGAATCTTCTTCCATTTACTAGAACTAATGTTCTACCGGATCCTAGTCCAAAGTTGTTAGCAAGAGCTTGTCCCACACTAAGGGAACTTTGGTTACCAAAGCCTCCGCCTGAACCGTTTGTAAGGGAGTTAGTAACACCAATACCTGGTACATCAAACAATGCATCAGCGGCGTTTGTATAACCCCTATTTTCATATTCCTCACCGTAGATAATGGTAATAGGTTGTGCAACCTCGTACTGAGATCTAGCAATTCTAGAACCAGTAACGACCACTTCTTCCGGCTCGGCTTCATCTTCGTCATCTCCGGATTCAACTTGCTCAACAACGACGTCGACGGCTTCGTCAACCTCTTGGTCAGCAAATGTCAGACCGAAAAATCCCAAGGAAACTAATAGCAAAAGTAATCTTTTAGTCATATCTTTCCTCTTTAATTAAATTTAATACTCCATTTATCGCCTGATTCGCCCATTTTGTCAATGATTCTGGTGCATTTTTAACAAGATTGTAGTGATGACTTGCGAATTGAGCCTATTTTTAAGGAAAATCACTGTTTTGGCGGAGAGAGAGGGATTCGAACCCTCGGAACGCTATCAACGTTCACTACCTTTCCAAGATAGCGCGATCGACCACTCTGCCATCTCTCCGAATAGTGGATTATATATCAGATTGAATCTATGAAAAACGAACGGGTATTATTGCAATACCTCCCCTTCTTTCGAAAAAACCTTTTGTCGAAATCACATCAAACCCTGCGCTTACTAAATCATGATGAATAAGCTCAATACATAATTCATGGAAACACTGTTTATCAAAGTAGCTTCCAAGATATGCTGAAAGTTCATTTTTAAAATCTGTATCAATAGCAGCATCAAGGTAGATATCTGCAAGATCTGGTTGAGCTGTTACCGGACATAATGATCTAAAACCACTAAATTTATGAATTTTTACCTCTTTTGTGGTTTGTTTTCTTAATTGATATTCAGTATTAATTTTAATATTTGTACCAATAATATCTTCCGCTGTATGCAACTTATCAATTGTTACTTCAGAACCAACAACATTTTCAACAGATTTCTTTACAATTTCTGATACCTCCTGAAAAGATTCAAATCTTCTATGTATTAGTGAGTTTATGAATAGTTTCATTGATTTAGATTCAACGGTATTTTCAGAATTTGAGGGTATGGATAAAGAGATCTCATGTTGATGAGCACTATTATCTTGATCTAACCAAAAAACCTCGTGGATATTCCAAATGTCTTTTCCTTTTGTGGTTTCAAGATTATGACTTTTTCTTTGCGTGGTTCTTTTGATTGGAAATAATATATCCGGTGCAAAAGAAGTTGGTGTTGAAGTTTTCTTTCCGAGAGGTCCTGCCAAACTTACTCCTTGACCCCTATGCCTTTGACTAAAAGATAATAAGCAAGTAAGAAAAATCCAATTGTGAAAACACAAATCAAGACAAACCCTGACAATGGATCAATTTCCGAGGTGCCAAGCATGGCGTATCTAAAGAAATTCACAATGTACAAGATTGGATTTAACTTTGAAAGAAGCTGCCATTCTTCACTGAGGATTTCAATGGAGTAAAAAATTCCACCCAGATATATTAGAGGAGTTAAAACAAATGTTGGCACTATACTTATGTCATCAAAAGTTTTTGCATAAACACCATTTATGAGACCAAGGATCGAAAACAGAGTTGAAGTCATGACAATTGAAAATAATGTTAGAAGGAAATTATCAATTGCAAAAGTTGTAAAGAATAGGCTCACTGCAACTACTACCAAACCAACAAGGACACCTCTAGTTATACCTCCAACAATAAAACCTAGCAATATTGCCCAGTTTGGCATAGGAGAAATAATAATTTCTTCAATGGCTTTTTGAAATTTTGCACCAAAGAAAGCTGAAGCTACATTGGCATAAGAATTTGTTATAACTGCCAACATGATTAAACCAGGCACCATAAATTCCATGTAAGTCAGTCCCTCATAACCAGGCATCTCACCTATTCTTCTCCCAATCAGTTCTCCAAAAATCAAAAAATATAAGGCAGTTGTAATAGCTGGAGGTATGATCGTTTGAATCCAGATTCTCAGAATTCTTCTGACTTGACCATATGAAAGTGTTTTTAGTGATTGAAAATGATTCATTTTTTACTGGTTAAATTAATAAACAACTCCTCTAGCCTATTAGTTTGATTTTTGATGTTTGTAACATTTAAGTTTTTAAAATTTTCATTATCGAAAAGCGCATTCATAGAAATATTTTTTGGAATGATAACCGAAAATTTGTTTTTATCTTCAACAGTCACAGAAAAACCAGAAATCTCAAGATTTTTTGGTAATTCTGTATCTGTTTCTATTGTAAATACTTGATTCTCCAATTGTTGTAGGAGTTGATTCATTCCAGTATTTTCAATAATTAATCCGTTATCAATTATTGCAATGTTTCTGCAGAGGTTTTCCGCTTCTTCTAGATAATGTGTTGTCAAAATAATGGTTGTGCCAGCTTGATTAATTTCAATGAGGAAATCCCACAAGCCTCTTCTCAGTTCAATATCTACGCCTGCAGTTGGTTCATCCAAGATTAGTAATTCAGGTTCATGAATCAGTGCCTTAATTATCATTACCCTTCTCTTTTGACCACCGGATAGCTCTCGGATAAAATCGTCTTTTTTATCCCATATGCCCAGTTTTTTAAGGTAATATTCTGTGCGTTCAGCAGCAGTTTTTGGATCAACACCATAATAACCAGCTTGACCCATGATGACATCTTCAACTTTTTCAAATTGTGAGAAATTAAATTCCTGATTTACAACACCTAATTTAGATTTAGCTAGTGGAAAATTTTCATCTATATCAACACCGCAAATTGATATTGACCCTTCACTCTTATTTACCAAAGATGAAATTATTCCAATAGTAGTTGATTTTCCAGCACCATTTGGCCCTAGAAGTGCGAAAAAATCACCTTGCTCTACACTCAAATCTATGCCTTTTAGTGCATGCACATCATTTCCATAAATTTTCGATAGGTTTTTGATTTCTAGAGCTTTCATTAATGTCTTTTAGATAAATGGTTTACTGCACCAGATATGCCGCTAATAGTTAATGGGTACATTTTATCATCCATCAAGGTGTTGATCATTTTAATAGTTGAAGTGTAATCCCAATGATCTTCATGAACTGGGTTGAGCCAAACTGTTTTATTGAAATAAGATTGCAGTTTCTGTAACCATTGTTCGCCAGGCTCCTTATTCCAGTGCTCTATGCTTCCGCCAGCATTAGTCAGCTCATAGGGAGCCATACTTGCGTCTCCCACTATCAAAATTTTATGATTCTTCGAGAACTTATTCATAATGCTTTGAGTAGTTACTCGATTTTCATTTCTTCGGAAATTATCTGTCCAAACTGATTCATAAATACAATTATGAAAATAGTAGTAGTGTAAATTTTTAAATTCTGATTTAGCTGCAGAAAAAAGCTCTTCACACATTTTCACAAAAGGATCCATTGAGCCACCAACATCAAAGAATACTATTAGATTTATGTCATTAAGCTTCTCTCTTACATATTCTAGTTCTAAGTACCCAGCGTTTTTTGCAGTGCTTTTGATAGTGTTGTCTAAATTGAATTCAAAATTTTCACCTTTTCTGGCCATCTTTCTTAATTTTCTTAGGGCTATTTTTATATTCCTTGTACCTAACTGAAGTGAATCGTCAAGATTCTCGTAATTTCTTTCTTGCCAAACTTTTGCAGCCATGCCTTTATTTGATTTACCTCCTACTCTTATTCCATTAGGGTGGTTTCCAGAATTTCCAAAAGGTGATGTTCCCGCAGTGCCAACCCACTTATTTCCACCATGATGTGCTTTCTCTTGTTCTTCTAATCTTTTTTTAAATTCTTCCATTAATTTTTTCAGCCCCCCCATATCCTTAATTTTTTTAAGGTCTTCAGCACTCAAATTCTTTTCAAATTCTTTTCTGATCCAGTCTTCTGGAATGATTGTTTTTAGTACGTCATCCATGTTATTGATGCCTTTAAAATAAAGATCAAAAGCTCGATCAAACTTATCAAAAAACTTCTCATCCTTCACCATTACTGTTCTTGATAGAAAATAAAAATCGTTCCAATCTGCAAACACAAGGTTTTTTTCGAGTTCTTTTAGTAAATCAAGAAATTCTTTCAGGCTTACAGGAACTCCATAAGCTCTCACAGTATTAAAAAGATTTATAAGCATTAGTTAGATTCTCTTCTAGTCATGAAAGCAAGTCGTTGCAATAACTCAACATCCTGCTCATTTTTTAGAAGAGCACCATAAAGAGGCGGTACTAAGGAATTGTTTTTTGATGCAAGAACTTCCTGAGCAATATCATCTGAAACAATCAATTTTAACCAATCAATTAATTCAGATGTAGATGGTTTCTTTTTAAGTCCTGGCACTTTTCTAATGTCAAAAAAAACATCCATAGCTTCTTTCAGAAGTTTCTTTTTAACTTTTGGTATATGTACAGCAATAATCTTCTCTAGTACTTCTCGTTCAGGAAACGCAATGTGATGAAAGAAACATCTTCTTAAGAAAGCATCTGGTAAATCTTTTTCGTTGTTTGAAGTGATAACAACTAATGGCCTATGTTTTGCTTTAATAGTCTTATCTAATTCATAGCAATAGAATTCCATCCTATCGAGCTCTTGTAGCAAATCATTAGGAAATTCAATATCAGCTTTATCAATTTCATCCACCAGCAGAACTACCTGTTCATCTGATGTAAAAGCATCCCAAAGTTTTCCTTTATTTATATAATTCGCGATGTCTTGAACTTTCTCATTACCAAGCTGAGAATCTCTAAGTCTCGAAACAGCATCATATTCATATAATCCTTGAGCTGCTTTAGTAGTTGATTTTATATGCCACTCAACAAGTCTCATGTTTAATGATTCAGCAACTTCCAGAGCAAGCATTGTTTTGCCAGTACCTGGCTCTCCTTTAATGAGAAGAGGTTTTTCAAGATTAAGTGCGGCATCAACAGCGAGTTTTAAGTCGTCTGTAGCAATATAACTTTTTGTACCTTGGAACTTCATTTAGACTAGAGTAGTTTATCAAAATTATTAGGCATGTTACTAGCAGATTCTTGTTTCAATATCACACATGAGAGTTTCAATTCAGATCTCGATGACGTAATGAAATCTGCAAATAAATCAGGCATTGAATATTTCTTTACACCTGCTGCTAGAGAATCTGATGCTAATCAAATCATTAAGCTTTCTGAGGAATATAAAAATATTTATTTTGCCTTAGGAATACATCCGCATCATGCATCTGAGCTGAGACCTCACACAATATCCAATATAAAAAAACTTTTAGAGCATTCGAATGCAAAAGCCGTTGGAGAAATAGGGTTAGATTATTATCGAAACTTTCAAAGCAAAGATGTTCAGATAAAATGTTTTGAAAATTTTTTAGAGCTGAGTGTTGAGATTCAAAAACCCGCTTTTTTACATCTGAGAGAAGCCTTTCATGATTTTAAACCAATAGTCTTAAATCAACTTAATAATTTACCAAGAAGCATAGTACATTGTTTTACAGGCTCAAAAAAAGAACTGACTGAAATATTAGATATGGGCATGTATATTGGTATTACAGGTTGGTTGTGTGATCCAAAAAGAGGTGAAGATTTAAGAAAAATTTTACAACATATTCCTCTTGAGTCATTAATAATTGAAACCGATGCACCTTATCTCGTCCCAAAAAATTTAGAAAAAAGGCCTAAAAATAATAGAAATGAACCTAAATACCTTGCTCACGTTTGTTTAACAATTTCTGAATTATTAAATATACCAGCTGAGAAAATCGCAGAACAGACAACTTCTAACTTTAAGAATTTATTTCGTATTTAAGATCAAAGGAATCAATCTGAGCGATAAGAACATACCTATCCAAATTGCTAAAGCAGCAAAAAGGCCAAAAAGAATTGTTGGCTTGAAGTAGGAAAAGACAAAAACCAAGAAACCGATAACAATTGTTAATCCAGTTATTAAAACTGCCTGACCAGATGACAATATTGCAGCACTTTCTGGATCTGGATTGTTATTTTCTTTCTCATATTGGAAGCGCCAGGCAATATGAATCGCGTAATCAACTGACATACCAACAGAAATTGAAGCAATAGTAATAGTCATAATATCAAGCGGAATTGAGAGAAGACTCATCAATGAAAGAATTGCTCCAACAGAAAAAATTGGAACAATCACCACCAATAAAGAAATAAAAAATGACCTAAACAGTATCAATAGCATGATAAAAATAGAGATGAAAACAAACGATAAGGTTTTGATTTGAGAATCAAAAAGACTCTGCAGAAGATTGTTATATAAAACACCCAATCCACTCACTTTGTAATCTACATCGGTATCTTTGAGCTTGTTATCCAGAAAACTACTAATTTCATTCAGTGTTTCGTTTCGATTTAGGCCTTCGTAAGTATCATTTATTCTGTAAGTAATACGTACACTTCTCTGGTCGTCTGTAATCAAACTTGATAAAAGATCCTCAGCTTTATCGTTTGTTAATAATGAGTTTTTTACAAAAGCTAATTCTAAATCTCCGATACTATTATTGTTGTTGAGTGATTCAGCAAGCAAGACGCCATTCACTACACTTAAATCTTTTCCTAATTCAGGCCAAGTGTTGAGGTGCAACTGAATGTCTTTCAGAATTTGCATATTTTTTTGCTTCCACCAGTATTCACTTACTTCTGAATCCTCACTAAAGAATAAGTCATCTTCGTCAATGAATACCTCTTCCTCGGGCAGAGTTAAAATTATGTCAATTGGTGTTGTACCTCCAAAATCTTCATCAATAAATAACATTCCTTTATAAATTTCTGTCTCTGAATCAAAATAATCAATAAATTTATTTTCTACTTTTAAATTCGTACTTAAAAAAAGGAATAAAGGCAGGCAAATTATAAAAACTGGCATATATATTTTTTTAAAAACTGGCTTCCAAGGCATGTACTCTTTTTTGAGATACAAATCTGCAAGTTGGATTTGGGTTTTATGCTTTTGATCTTTGATTGAAATTAATATTGGTATAAAGATGAATGTAATTATGAAGTTAACAGCAACCCCTAAAGTCATCATTTTTCCAAAATCAATGACTGGCTGAATGTTGCTCAATAATAAAGAAGCGAAGCCAACCATAGTTGTTAAAGCTGTATATGCACAAGGCACGAAGATTTTACTCAACGATTGCTCTTTGCTTTCTTTGGTTTTAGCTCCTTCTGAAAGTTTCACTAACAGGTGAACAGATACAGCTATAGATGAAATGAATAAAAGCGTTAAAAAATTTGAGGAGACAATACTTATAGGCCAATCAAATATTCCTAATAACCCGATGGTCGTTAAGATTACTAGAGAAGCATTGAGCATAATAATAATAGCTGGCCAAATGTCTCGAAAAAATAGAATCAGTAAGACGAAAAAAATTAAAAATGTGATGCTTCCAAAAGTTTGAACATCTTTTTTTATGTAATCAATTGTGTCAACAACTATCATGGCCGGTCCGGCTAGGTACATTTCTAATGAATCATATTGATTCATTATTTCTCGAATTTTTTTGACTGCTTCATCGTAATCAGGGAGTTGTTTAAGATTTATTTGCATTGCAGTTGCTGTACCATTTTTATTGACGACGAGTTCTGTAAATAATGGGCTTTTAATCAGCTCATTCTTTACTGATTGCAAATCAAGTTCATCCTGCAAGATATATTTGACATTTGTTGCTGACTTAATGAGAGAGAGTTTTGGCTGTTCAAATAATGGAGCGTCAAGGATTGAAATTACGCTTTCAACTTCTTCAAGATTATTAATTGAATTCTCTAATTCTTGTATTTGAAGAAAAAATTCATTCGAAAAAATATTTTGATCAGAGATAGCTAAAACTAAGTATTCCGAAGATGAAAATGTATTATTGATCTCTTCATAAAATTCATAGCTAGGATCCTCATCTAAGACAAGAGTTTCAGATGAAGCGTCGAATCTAAACCTATCCAAGCCATTAATGCTAGAAAAAAAAGCAACAAGAATTAATAAGATTAAAGATAAATACTTATATTCAATAATTTTATGAAATATGCTTTTCATTAGTTATGAGCGCAATCAGGTGAAGGAATGTAATCTTTTGATTGTTTCCATTGTTCAACAGTTTTTGCAACTATTGATATAGCATGAATTTTTTCAACATATTCACCCATTCCGGCATATACAAGTTTGTGTCTCTTGATTAGATTTAAACCAATAAATTCATCTGAGACAATGATAATTTTCACATGAGATATATTGCCAGAATACCCCCCATGATTTGGAGATTCATCAATTATATTTAAATGAAAAGTATCTATGCTTTTGGAAATTTTCTCTTTAATATCTTCAATCATCTCTACTTAAGCCTTGTGATTTATTTTTTCGAGAAATAGGCAGATCATTCTCCCTAACTTCTTCATAATTTGTAATTACCCTTGCCCTTCTAACATGTTCAGTAAAAAAATATTTTATTGCTACATACCCAAAAATGAATCCACCGATGTGTGCAAAATATGCTACACCTGAGTATGAACCACCTGCAGCAGAAATGAATTGTCCGATAATCCACATTAATAGAACTATTTTTGCTGGCACTTTAATAAATTGTATAAATATTAAAAACCAGACAAAAACGTTTATTCTTGCATTTGGATATAACACGTAATACGCGCCCATTACACCTGCAATGCACCCACTTGCTCCAATCATAGGAACGTCCACACCACCAGAAAAGAAAGATTGCAGTAGAGCAGCTGAGACACCGCCTAGTGCATAAAATATTAAAAAGTTAGTTCTACCTAAATAACCTTCAATGTTGTCACCATATATGTAAAGAAAGAGCATGTTTGATAAAAGATGCATCCAACCTGCATGCAAAAATGCTGATGTCACTATTGTGTGAAAATTTTGCATCTCAAAAAATACGCTTGGTCTGACACCAAACTCATTTACAAGCGCTTGATTAGCACCACCACTTAAAGAAAGTTGATATAAAAAAACTAAAAAATTTATAGCAATTAGCGTCCAAGTTAATACAGGTTTCTTTGGCGTAGGGTTCTCGTCAGAAATAGGTACAAAAACAAACATTATTTTACAGGTACCAATGAACTAATAAATTGATCTGCTACTGTGTCCCATGTATACGTTTTAGAGGATTCATAAGTTGTTGTTCTATCAACATGTAACGCTCTCTCTACTGCATTACTTAAATTATTTTTATCAAGTGAACCATTTACACCCTCTATTACAATGTCTTTTGGGCCAGTAACATTAAATCCAGCTATAGGTGTTCCGCATGCCAATGCTTCAATGAGCACAATTCCAAATGTATCTGTTAAAGATGGGAAAACAAAACAGGCTGCATCACGATAATAATCAGCAAGTTCATTTCCTCTTTTAAATCCAACAAAATCTACATCTGGATATTTTTTTGCATATGACTTCAAGCTGGGCCCACCGCCTACAACGACTTTAGGCAAATCTGATTCCATTTTAAGAAATTCTTCAATGTTTTTTTCCACCGCTACTCTCCCAACATAGAGGAGATATTTTTGTTTTCCTCCACCAGGATCTGGATAGAATATTTTTTCATCAAATCCCCTTGACCAAAGCACTAAATCTGTAAACCCATCTGTTTCTAATTCATCTCTGTGACTTATGGTATTGACCAGAGTTTTAGCCGCTGAATTATGGAACCATTTCAATAAGCCTTTCGTTACGTCTAGACCAATATTAAATCTTTCGTAAACGTACTCAGGAAATTTTGTATGTATACAAGATGTGTACGGAATTTTGTGTTCTAAACAATAATGTCGACCCGTAATACCAAGTGGCCCTTCTACGGATATATGAACGAAGTCTGGTTTTGATTTTTCAATTTTTTTCTTTAAATCCCAAAAATTCCAAGCGACTGATATTTCAGGATAATTTGGTAATGGGAAAGTATGGAATAATCCAGGATGAATAACATCAACTTCATAACCTTTTTCTCTTAACTTTTCAGTTACTGTTGTCATAGTAGTAACCACACCATTAACTTGTGGTTCCCATGCATCTGTGATGATCAAAATTTTATTCATAATGTTGCAACTATATTTATCGAATTATTTTCGTCAACTTTTACGAGATTTATTGTTCCATCCATCTGTTCCACTATAGCAGAACATGATTCAATCCAGTCGCCTGTATTGAGATATGCATGCGTATTAAACTTTAGAATTTGAGGTCTGTGATTATGTCCGCAGATTAATGCAGAATACCCTCCCCGCATACATTCTTCTTTTACAAGCTTTTGAAAACCACTCATATTCGAAACGATTTTTTTAGTTAAATTCTTCAAGTATTTTGATAAAGGCCTATTTATAAAAATTAATCCATCATATAAAAGTCCACCAAACTTTGATAACCATTTAGCATTTGACGTCACAACATCATATTGGTCCCCATGTAGGACAAGCATCTTGCCGTGTTTAATTGAAGCAAAATCGTATCTTTCAAGATGTTTAAATCTACCTAAAGCGGTAATGATTTCATCATAAGTTGTGCCTAGCTCTTGTAGTCGATTTTTTTCTTTATCGCTTCTTAAAGGATCATCATGATTTCCAGAAATGTAATATACATTTGTTCTCTCATCTGCCATACGCACAAAACGATTTAAAATTTCATTATGCTCTTCAGGCCAATAGAAATTGTCATGCATTGACCAAAAATCAATAATATCTCCGACAAGATATAAATTTTCACAATTTACATTCTCAAGAAAACTTTTTAGTTTCTCATTTTGACAACCATTAAAACCAAGATGAATATCAGAAAGAAAAATCGATTTGTATTGATTATTTTGATCCATGTATCATTATTTTAGACTATGTCACTTAAACACAAAGAAGAAATTACTATTTGGGCCTTCAAAGATGGAAAAAAAGGCCATGAAAAACAAATAGATGCATTAATAACTGAATTTAGCTCGATTAAGAATGTAAATCTTTTTGAATTTTCTACTTGGAAGACACATGAATCCCGACCAGATCTAATAATCGGGGCAGGCAACTCTTCTCATAAACATATACTTACTGCAAAAAAAGAACACCCCTCTGCCAAATCAATTGTATTAATGAAACCATCTTTGAGACCAACACAATGGTTTGATGTTGCTGTAGTTCCAGATATGGATAGATTCTATTTGCATAAACCAAAGAATGTAATTTCAACAAAAGGTGTCTTATCAAAGTACTCGAATGAACAAACCATCCCTAATACAGGCCTTATAGTTATTGGAGGTAAAAGCAGACATTATCATTTTCGAAAAAAAGTTGTTAACCAACAAATTGAGCATCTATTAAATGAGGAATTTAAGGATTACCATTGGAAAATTACTACATCTCCTAGATCCCCAAATTTAGACTTACCAAAACATTCAGGAAATGCTGAATTTTATAGTTGGCAAAATACTTCAGAAAACTGGATGTCGGATGAAATTTCAAAAAGTGAAATTACTTTTTTAACTCCTGAGAGTGTATCTGTACTTTATGAGGGCCTATCTACGAACACTAAAGTTTACGTATTTCACCACGAACAACATGTAGTTGGCCAACATGGTGATAAACGAAAGACGAAGGTAACTAGAAATATTGATAGACTAAAAAAAGAAGGTCTAATAGGCTACATTGATTCAAGCAGATACTTTTTCTCCAGGACAGTTAAGGATGTAGACATTATTCATCCAAAAAAAAATAAACCATTAAGTGAATCAAGAAGAGTAGTTCAAGAACTCTTAGAGAAGTTATGAAACTGTAAGAAATGAAAACTTATTACAGATTCAAGCTGATAAAGTTATCAATATTTATAAAGACTTATTATCTAAAGCATCGTTGTAAAACGAAACTGTTTTTGAATGCATTAATTCAGAAGTGAGAAAAATATTTTTTGGAACATCTTCAGTATTTGATAATGTTTTGACAACGTCTGTTAGCATTTTGAAATTATTAAAATCTACTTTTCCCTGAGGGAAACACATATCAAGAACTTCTCCAGGGCCGCCTCTGTCCCAGCCAATGATTTTCTTTCCCATCATAGCTGCTTCTAAAATAGTTCGACCAAAAGGTTCTGGTTTTATAGATAAATTTAGGACTATATTTGAAAGCCAGTAAATCTCTCTTATATCGCCCTTTGCATTATAGAAATTAATTCTATTTTTTAGCCTGTAATCTTCTATTAATTGTTTTAGATTATTTAAATATTTTGGCTTAGCTGATTCATATGGCCCAACGATCAAGCCAACATAATCCTCAGGTAATTCTGAAATAAGCTTTATAAAGGCCTCTTGGCCTTTCCAAGACGATAATCTACCCGGGAAACATAGAATTTTTCTATCTTTTAAGTTTGGAAAAGTATCAAAAAAGTTTTTGATATATTTCTCTGTAGGCTGAAACCTCTCATTAAAATATGTTTCATCTGAACCACGATATATCAAACGTGTTTCATGTTTGAGATATCTTTTGTAATTTTCATTAACGTATTTTTCAACAGTTTTTGATATCGCTATAACTCGATCAAAACTTGCCATGATTCTGCTATAAAAAGGTGTGCTGTATAAACCATGAAATGTTGAGAAGAATATTGGCTGTGGGCTTTTTAGAAATATTTTTGATGTTTGTAGAACCCATGCTGGCACTCTGGATCTGATATGCACAATATCTGGAGATATCTCATTAATTACATCTGCTAATTTTTTTGCTTGCAGTAATGTAAAAATGCTTTTTCTTGATACTTGTAAATGAATATGGTTTCCTCCATCTTCTATTAAGTTTTTTACTTGTCTACCGCCATCTGAGATAACAAAAGATTCATGTCCATTGTTAACAAGGTATTTATTAAAATCTAGAACGCCTCTTTCAACTCCACCAGTATTAAGAGAAGGAAGTATTTGGATAATTTTAAGTTTTCTCATCTAGCGAATTAACTCTTATTCTGCCATATCTGGTTTCCTCAAAATCTACTTTTAAGTTTTTTAAGGCATCAACAACTATATCTATCATTTTCGATGAATTTCCACAGATAATTATCAATGGTAATTCACTTTGATTGTTTAATACAAAGTCTTGTACTTCTGTTTCAACCTGAAAGTGTCTTACACCATGTAAATCTAGATTTAGTAGATGGTTCTCATAAAAAACTTTCACTTTTATGTATCTTTAGAATAATAGGCTACATAGTCAATTATGAGTTTCTTAGAATCTAGACACTCGTCGTCATAATTACAGAATTCCTCACCAACAGGTAATTGAGCAGGAAAATGGCCGCCTACTGCAACATTCAACAACATATGAAATGATTCTAGAAAAGGGTTTGGATCAAGTCCTTCGAGAGCTGAAAAGTTTACAGTGTAAACTTCATTATTGTTAACAAGCCAACTGAATGAATCCTCATCCCAAATTAAACTGATAATGTTATGTTCTTCAACATTTGAAAGCTTATTTAAAAATGGAAAATTAGTAACCCTGCCAGCGGTTCTATAGTTTTCAATACCATAATGGATTGTTGTATAGAGAATTTGAGAAGTAGTATCTTTTGTTTCAACTAAATCTATTTCTCCACTTGCAGGCCATCCACCATAAATAGATTCCTCTGGCATCATCCAAATTGCAGGCCAAACTCCATTAATTTCAGGGACAGAAAAACTTACATCGATTCTTCCAAATTGAAATTCTTGTTTTTCAAATGATCTCAACCTCGAACTAAAAAATGTATTTGTGCTCGCATCGTATCTTGGAACTATAAATAAGCAGCCGTTTGCAAGATATGTATTCGCATCACTATCTCCATATAATTGAATTTCATTATTTCCCCATCCTGGAATTCCATATGCAGAACCATCACCATACATGTATTGCCAGTTGTTAAGATTTAGAGAACTATCATCAAATGTGTCAGACCATATTAATTGATATCCGTCATGTGATTGTGGAACATTGCCTGGGCATGAATCATCAGAAGTTGGTTCTTTGGGTTCCGGCGGTATGTTGTCTGTAGTTATTTCTATATTGTCATAATAAACACCTGTTGGACCATAATTTGTTGAATAGTTTACAAACCCAATTTGAAGAATTTTTCCAGGATCTATTGTTTCATCTAGAGCAAAATCAATATTGTGAGATGACCACACATTATCTTCTATCTCAGTCATTTCTAAAGAGTCATAATAATAAGTACTGTAACCTTGGTTGGGATCTAATTTTTTAACAAATGCATGAGCTGTTGAAGGCTCTACAACTGCTTGGCTTGACGGCCTTTTTGCATCAAATGTAAACGAATAATTTCCACTCATGGTGTCTATCACTGAATACTCTAAAAAAACATTTGTTTCTAAAAAACCTACCTGGTGATGTCCATCATCGTAGTTACTATAGACATTAAGATACTGATCACCTTGCTCAACTTCACCCTCCCCACTTGCTAATGCGCTTATCTGAGGGCCATTTGGAGCAGGATCTACCTGATAGCCGTCTTGGTAGTTGCCGGAACTATTGAATCTATTTATGTAAGCTTTCCAAGGTGCAAGATTTGTTGTTTCAGGACTAAAAGATTCAAAGTCTTCTGCATCAAAAACAGAT
>NYSP01000046.1 GCA_002683115.1 Gammaproteobacteria bacterium | reverse complement strand
TTACTTTCTTATTTTTATTTACTCCAGCTAACTTTGTGTCTATTAAATTATCAATGTTTTTCTGTAATTTAGAATTAATTAATTTAGTTGCCTTTTCCTTAACACCAAGAATTTCTCCAACACAAAGTATTTTTCCTGTAATGCTATCTAGGGAGTAATCTTCCTCAATAACTCTTAAATCTACGCCTGTACTTTTAATTTGATCGACAACAAGTGGTGGGCCCATATCTTCTTCACCTAGTATTAAGTTTGGGTCAAGTGAGAGAACACCTTCTGTAGATAGGGTTCTGACATATCCTATGGAGGGTAGTGTAGTGGCTATTTCAGGGTAATTTGAGGTTATATCAACAGCAACCAATCTCTGCTGCTCATTCAAAAAATATACAATTTCAGTCAGAGAACCTCCTGCAACGATTGTTCTGTTCTTATTTTCAGCTAGTTCACAAGAAGACTGAATATTAAAAATTATTAAAAAAAGTAAAAACCAGAGATTCTTCATATCGAAATTGTATTTGATTAATACGTAAATGTGAATGATAATGATTCTCATTTACAGGGTATTTAAATGAAAAGCTATATTAAAATTTTAATAATTTCGTTAATTACTGTTCTTAGTTCTTTTAATGTTTATGGGCAAGAGGATGAGAATGTTGAGGAAGTGGTCGTTATTTCCTCTAAAATTCCGGTGCCACTAAGCGAAGTTGTTGGATCAGTAACACTTATTACACAAGATGACCTTGAGAGTAGAGTAGTATCTGATCTTGGTGATGTCTTGGAAAACACAGTTGGGGTTTCAGTACCTAGAAACTCTCAGTATGGTAGATATTACAATGAAGGCATATCCATAAGAGGTTTAGGTGGTTCAAGAGTAAACATTTTTGTTGATGGAGTTCGTGTATCTGATGCCTATGCAGGTTATGGTCGTGATGTTGTTGAAGTCGATCTTCTAAAAAGAGTTGAAATCCTCAAAGGACCTACATCAGCTTTATATGGATCAGATGGCCTTGCAGGCGCAGTTTCTTACGTTACAAAGGATGCTAGTGACCTAACAGATTCTGGATTACATTTTTCTGGAAGGTATTCACATTTTAGTGATTCTGATCAGACAAAATATAGTGTTCTTGCCGCATTTGTAGGTGAAAGAGTTGAGGGTATTCTTCAGGTTACTGACAAAGAGGGATCTGAAATGAGTCTTCATGATGATGCTGTTCAAGAACCAAACCCAGTACAAAGTGAGGGTCAAAGTGTTTTAGGAAAACTAATGTTCGATCTCAATGAAAATATTGACGTAACATTGACACTCGATAATCAAGAATGGTCAAGTGACATAACTGTAAATACAGATATTGGATCGGTTTTTTATCCAGGCTTATCTACACTTTCAACAACATCATCTTCTGTTGGTGCTGATATTGGCTCAAGAGACAGGGTTGGCTTGAAAGTTGATTTTGATATGCCAAACATGTTCTTTGATAGTGGTACTTTTAATATTTATTCTCAAACTACAGATCAACAACAAATCACAAACAAAGTAGTTGCTGATATGGTGTTTGGACAGTTTGGTCCAATGGGTCCTCCAATGCCTGGTGCATTATTTAGAGATTTCCAATTCAATCAAGCAGTTAATGGTTTTGCTGTAGAGCTAAGAAAATCCTATGACAACTTCTTAAAAAGGGATGTTGTTTATGGTATTGAGTCTGAAACACTTGAAACAGAAAGATATAGAAATAGTAGTTTGACAAGCCTGTTTACTGGTATTACTTCATCTAATGTGTACGGAACAGTCTACCCAAGTAAAACTTTGCCGAATACGGATACAACTAGAACAGGTGTTTATATCAATGACCGAATTAATATTGATGAACATAATATATTATCCTTAGGTTTGAGATTTGATACTTATGAATTAGATCCTAAAGATGATGCACTGTCCTCAGTTAATAGAGTTGTAGGTTATCCGCTTGCTGAAATTGAAGAAGATGAATTATCAGTCAAGTTAGGCTGGTTAACTGCAATTACAGATGACATAAATATGTTTTTCCAATATGCAGAAGGTTTCAAAGCACCTGATTATGATGCAGCTAACTTAAGTTTTAATAATTTAGCCTATGGGTATGGTATTGTCCCAAATGCTAATTTATCACCTGAAACAAGTAAGGGTACTGAGGTTGGCTTCAGAAGTGTGACTCCTGTTAGATCTTGGTCAATTACAAAATTTGATAATAGTTATGAAGATTTTATTCAATCTGCATCAGCAGGTTACGACTTTATTAATCAAATAGTCTTATTCCAGTCACAAAACTTAGATAATGTTGATATTGATGGTATGGAGTTCAGTTTTTCAAGAGTTATATCTGATACATTGACGTTCAGTTTTGATCATATTACTACAGATGGTAAGTCTAATGGATCACCACTTTCATCCATAGATCCTGATCAATCTATGATTGGATTTAAACATACATCAATGGATGGCAAGCTATCTGCCAATCTTTTTATTAATCTTGTTGATGAGAGTTTCAATGACTTTACAACTGGATGCGGAAGAGGCGGTGGTGCTTGTGTAACACTTCCAGACCGTGAAATTTTTGATCTTTATACATCATACAAATTCAATGAAAATGTTGAGTTAAATGTTGCGTTTAAGAATTTATCAGATCAAAAATTCTGGGATTGGTCTACAGTGAATGGATTTGCGGTTGATCAAGCAAACTTAGAACTGTGGTTAGAACCAGGTAGAAATACAAGCGTTTCGCTTAAAGTTTCATTCTAATATTTTAAGCTAGAGGAGTTAATCCTCTAGCTTTTTTTGTGTAATTACCTAAATTGTGAATGCCTTTTATTTCAGTTAATATTTAGTTCCTATGAAAATCAATAAATTTTTACTATTTGCTTTGCTAGTCCTGCCGATATCTCTATTAATTCTTTTCATGTCAGATGAACAAGTTGAGAATGAAGAAGTAAACATATACACATCAAGACATTATGATGCTGACGATCTGTTGTATGAGGAATTTACAAAAAAGACAGGCATAAAGGTCAATATTATCTCAGGAAGTGGTAGTGCGTTAATTGAAAGGCTTAAAGCTGAAGGTGCTAATTCACCAGGAGATGTTTTTTTTACAGTTGATGCAGGTAATTTAGCAAATTTTCAGAAACAAGGCTTCCTTCAACCAATTCAATCAGAAGCTATAAAAAATATTGTACCTGTTGAGCTTCGTGGCCTTAACGATGAATGGGTAGCTGTAGCCAAAAGAGCAAGGGTAATCTTTTATAATCCAGAACTAGTCTCAGATGAGGAAATCGAGAATATTAATTATGAGGATTTAGCAGATGAAATGTGGAAAGGAAGAGTTGTAATTAGAAGTTCCTCTAATATGTACAACCAATCTTTGGTATCTTCACTCATATCCAATTTAGGTGTTGAACAAACTGAAACTTGGGCAAGAAACCTTGTTTCAAATTTTGCTAGAAAACCACAAGGAAATGATAGATCACAGATAATGGCAGTAGCAAACAAAGAGGCTGCAATTGCAGTAGCAAACACCTACTACATGGGGATAATGTTATCAGGCAAAGGTGGGGATGAACAATTATCTGCCGCTAAAAAAGTAAAAATAGCTTTCCCAAATCAAAACAATAGGGGCAGTCACGTAAATATAAGTGGTGGAGGTGTGTTGAAATATGCTCCAAATAGAGATAATGCTGAAAAATTCCTAGAATTTCTATTGAGCGAAGAAGCTCAAAATCATATTGTGAATAACACTTTTGAATATCCAATACTTGATACTGTTAAACCTCATCCATTAATTGCAAATTTTGGCGATTTTAAAATGGATAAAACTTCTGTAGCAGACTTTGGAAAGTATAATCCTGAAGCAGTAAAACTGATGGATAGAGTAAATTGGCAATAAAGGTTGTTTAAGTTTAAAGATCTTAATATTTGGCATGTTCTGATACTTATAATCTGCAGTATCTTTTTTATACCTCTTATATTCATTGGAGGCAGCATATTATTTGGTATAAATGAAAACTTCTATCATCTATACGAAAATCTATTGCTTGATTATGCCTTAAACTCACTTTATTTGGTGCTAGGCGTTTCATGTCTTGTCACAATTCTAGGAGTGTCGACTGCATTACTCGTAACTTATTTTGATTTTTTTGGAAAAAAATTCTTTCAATGGGCACTAATACTTCCTCTTGCTGTGCCTCCATATTTGCTTGCGTATGTATTTACTGAATTTTTTGATTTTTCAGGTACAGCTAATGTGTTTGCTAGGAATATATTTGACTTGCAAAATGATGTAGCTATTTTTCCTAATATTAGAACCATTACTGGGGCAGTAATAGTATTTGGTTTCACTCTTTACCCATATGTATATATGATTTCTAGGGTAGCGCTAATGAATATTCCAGCCTCAGTTATAGAAGCATCTATACTGCTCGGAAGAAACAAAATATTTACATTTTTTAATCTATCAATACCACTTATTAGGCCGGCTATTATTGCTGGATTAGCTTTAGTAGCTATGGAAACATTATCAGATTTTGGTGCTGTAGAGCATTTTGCAATACCGACTTTTACAACAGGTATTTTTAGAACATGGACAGGTCTCTATGATCTTACGACAGCGCTTCAATTATCAACAATGCTGCTTTTAGTGGTGTTTATTTTTCTTGCCATTGAAAGAAACAGCAGAAATAAAATTCGATATGCAAACTCAAATTATGAGAATAATGCATACAAACCAATACAGTTAAAAACCTATAAAAGTAGTATTGCTTTTATTATTTGTCTTCTACCAGTATTCATAGGTTTTATTTTACCTGTGCTCGAATTAATCAATTGGGCAACTCAAATTGATAATATCTTTTCTAATAAAGTCTTTACCGCAGCCTCTAATACTCTTTTTGTTGCATCTTTGGCAGCATTCCTAACATGTTTATTGGCTTTATTTATTAACTTTAGTGTCAGATCATTAAAAATACCTCAAGTATTCAATGATTTGCTTTCTTTGGGATATGCAGTGCCTGGCTTAATTTTAGCTGTTGGTATTACACAAATGTTTACAAGCATAGATTTTTGGATAGCTAATAGTAATTTTTTTATTACAGGAAGCATTATTGGTCTAATTCTTGCATACATAATTAAGTCTTATGCAATTTCTAATAATGTTCTTAATTCATCATATGCCGGAATTCCTAAATCAGTTGATGAGTCAGCCCAAACACTAGGAGCAAATAAATCTCGTTTACTTCAAGAAGTACATATTCCTTTACTGAATACCGGGCTACTTACTGCCTTTTTACTAGTGCTTGCAGAATTAATAAAAGAATTGCCTGCCACATTAATTTTGAGACCATTTAATTTTGATACATTATCCGTATCAGTTTATTTATTAGCATCTGAAGAAAGAATGTTTCAAGCTGCTTTTCCTGGATTAGTGATAATAGGTTTTGGATTAATACCTATATATTTCTTGAATAAATTAATTTTAAATAAGAATAATTAATATGAAAAATTTCTTATCACTACAGAATATATCTTTAGATTTAGATAATAAAGAAATCCTCAAGGGGTTAAATTTACAGGTTGATAAAGGTGAATTTATTGCAATTACAGGCTCATCTGGTGCAGGCAAAACAAGTCTTTTAAGGATTATTTGTGGTTTAGAGTCTCCAAAAGAAGGTGAAATACTATTAGATAACATGATTATCTTTAATAAAGGTATCTCTGTACCGACTGAGAAACGAAATATTGGTCTTGTTATACAAGAAAAAGTTCTTTTTCCTCACCTCACTGCAAGAAAAAACATAGAGTTTGGTTTATCAAAGAATAGTTCTAATGAATCACACGTTGACGAAATATTACATCATTTAAACATTACAAAATTAGCTAATAAGTTTCCTCACGAATTATCTGGAGGTGAATCTCAAAGAGTAGCTTTAGCTAGAAGCATTGTAATGAAACCAAAGCTTCTTTTGCTTGACGAACCTTTTACAGGCTTAGATACAGAATTAAAAAGTAATATATATCCGGAAATACAATCAATTTTAAAAAATAACATGATAACTTCTTTGATGGTTACACATGATCTCAACGAAGTAAAAGCCTTATCTGATAAATGCTTTAATCTTGATTCTGGAAGATTAATAGAAATATAAATATCTATGAACAAATTCCTTATTTTATTTTTAGCTGTAGCGAGTTTTGGATTAATCAGTGAAACAAGTGGTTTTGCAAAAAACGATGATATTAATATTTTTTATGTTGATTATGGTCCCACCGATAATGAACCAATATTGCTGGTACAAGGACTTGGTGGACAACTTACATTTTGGCCTGAGGAGTTAATAACACTATTACAATCTAATGGTTTTAGACCTATCGTCTATGATAATAGAGATATTGGTCTGTCAGATGGTTTCGAAGAATATGGGAAACCAAACTATATTTGGAATTACATTAAGTTCTACTTAGGTCTACCACTTAAGTCAGCATATTCACTTTCAGATATGGCTGAAGATGGTATTGCTGTTCTCAATGATCTCAAAATAGATGAAACACATCTATTAGGCATTTCCATGGGAGGAATGATTACTCAAAGAATGGTTGCTGATCATGAAAACAGATTCAAATCCTATATATTAATAGCATCAATGGCTAGAACACCTGATTTAAAGACAGCACCAAAAGGAGAATTAAAAAGATTAATAGAAGATAGATCTTTTAATAATCAAACTATTGAAGAGAGAGTTAATAGATCCCTAAAAATTTATAAAATTTTAGGATCACCTGGTGTTGAACTAGATGAAGAACAATTTGCTATTGAAGCAAGAGCGAATATAGATAGAAGTCCAAATGATACAGGTTTTACTAGACAATTAATTGCAATACTTGCTGATAAAGATAGATATAACGAAGTAAAAAATATACAAACTCCAACATTAGTTATTCATGGAAAAATTGATCCGCTAATACCCTATGAAGAAGGGAAAAAAACAGCTGAGATGATGCCTAACAGTAAATTTCTTGGGGTGGATAAAATGTCTCATCTAATAGACTCGCCTGTACTTAAAGTTATTGATGAACCAATGGTTAATTTTCTTAAGGATAATAGTTAATTTAAGCTTTGATAAGAACCAATAATACGAAGCTCTTCAGACATGCTTTCTAATTCTTGTATTAGTTTTACTATTGCTTCATCTTCATAATATCCCTCAAAATCTATAAAAAAAGTATGAAGATACATGTTATTTCTTGATGGCCTTGTTTCAATTCTTGTCATATTAATATTTAGATCGGTAAATGGTTGTAGTATTTTCATTAATGAACCAGGTTGATCAATTATATTTATCATCACAGAAGTTTTGTTGTTGTGGCCTTTTTCTTCAATAGCTTTCCCAATAACTAAAAATCTTGTTTTATTATCAGCACTATCCTGTATGTTTGCGTGATGTGAATGAAGTTTAAATAGCTCAATTGCGTGTATATTAGCTATACAATATAAATTTTTATCCGCCACACTCTGTAAAGCTGCTTCTGCGGTACTAGTAGTAACTATTTTCTCTGCTTTTGGAAAATTTTCTCTTATCCAATTATTGCATTGTCCAAATACTTGTGGATGAGATGCAATCTTTGTAACTTTCATCGGATCAAGAACAGAATTATTTGAGCAAAAGTGATGACTCACTGAAAAATTAAATTCTTTCAAAATTTTAAGATCATAATCAATTAGGCAATTCAAAGAGGAGTTAATTACCCCTTGATATGAATTTTCGAATGGGATAACGCCATAATAGGAATGACTCATAGCAACCTTTTCAAATATATCTTCTATAGAGGGGAGTGGCATGAATTGAGCATCATCATTCTTGAATATATTCCTGGCAGCTAAATCTGAATTAGTCCCTTCAGGTCCTAGGTAGAAAATTTTCATTTAGGGATTGTAAGGTTTTTTAGGCATAAAAAAAACTGAGCAAGCTCAGTTTCTTTTAAGTCGAGATCTGTGGGTGTCAAAAGTGAGATTACCTCTTGCATCCTTGAGTAAGATCTCTTTTACTCTCGGTGGTTAAGTTTGCCTTTTTGCATGCTAGGCTTACTTAAACTTTCACCCTTCAGTTCTCTTCCTGGGTAACTTTTTCTTTCTAGGTTCTGCAGTTCCTTTCCAGATCTTGTTTCCTCTAGGTAAGATATAATGTAAATTGTCTTCTTTATTAAAGCAAGTACTTATGTGAAATAAATGGTACTTTTTTTATCAGTCTCTGTAAACATAGATATAAAGCTATTCTCAGCTAATAAAATTTTTTAAAAATTTTTTGTTATTAGTTTTTATATAAATACATTTGATCAAAAAACATACAAATTGATTAATAAATAAACAATTATTTTTAAGTTTTTTTAACTATAATATTTCTATTATGGAAACTGCATTAATTACAGGAGCTACAGCTGGTATAGGTAAGTCAATTGCATATCAATTAGCTGCTAAAGGCTATGACTTATACCTCGTAGCAAGACGTGAAAAAAGGTTGATTGAAATCTCTGAAGATTTACAGAGTAAGTTCAATATTAAAGTAAGTTATCTTGTTGCCGATCTAACAAATAAGGAGGCACCTCAAAATATTTACAACTATGGAAAAGGTCTAGATTTGGATATATCTATCCTTGTTTTAAACGCAGGCTATCAAATTAACACAAGATTAGAAGACGCATCTTTAGATGAAGAAGAAAAATGTCTAAGAGTATTAGGACTTTCTGTAATCATGCAAACAAAAACATATCTAAAGGATCTAATGGCTAGGGGTGGAGGACATGTAATGGTAGTTTCATCTATATCAGCTTTTGCACCACCTTCAACTGAATTTGCTGTTCTGTATGGTCCAGTAAAAACTTTTATGAACAGGTTCGTTGAATCTATCAATGGTAGCTACAACAAAACTAATATCTATGCTACTTCTGTATGCCCTGGCTTCACAATTACAGAATTTCATTCAAAGAGTGGTACTCAAGATAGGATGGATAAAGTGCCAAGTTACATGAAAATGAGTGCAGACGATGTTGCAAGTGAAGGCATTAGTGGGATGTTTAAAAAGAAGGAAATAGTAATCACAGGAAGATTAAATAGAGCATTAATTGGGATCCTTAAATTTTTCCCACGCTCATTGATTAAAATTATTGCTAATGCTTTGGCAGGAGGCAGATATAAATAAGCTAATCAAAGTTCTTACAGCAGTCTTACTTCTTGGCTGTGTAAATGAAAAAGATTTAACACCAGATGCCATAGCACAAGGATCACTAATTATTGATACACATATAGATGTTCCTTATAAATTAAAAATGCAACTTGAATATAATGGTTCATTTGAAGATATTTCCGAAAAAACTTCTCTTAATTTTGATTATCCAAAAAGTATAAAGGGCGGACTTAATCTACCTTTTTTCTCAATTTATTTGCCTGCTTCAACTGAAGAGGAGGGAACAAGTTTTATTTTAGCGAATGAACTTATTGATATGATGGATAAGATCATTGAAAAAAATCCAGAGAAATTCTTTTTTGTAGATACTTCTACATATCTGGGCAATTTGCCTGGTCAAAATTTAATTGGCATTGCATATGGAATGGAAAATGGTGCGGCAATTGAGGGCAAATTAGAAAACGTTGAATATTTTTATAATAAGGGCATTAGATATATAACTCTCACTCATTCAAAAAGTAACCATATATCTGACTCCTCTTATGACGAAAATAAAAATTGGGGTGGTCTGAGCGAATTTGGTAAAAGGTTAATATCAGAGATGAATAGAATAGGTGTTATTGTTGATATATCACACGTATCAGATGATGCATTTATGCAAGCCATAGAAATATCTAAAACACCTGTAATAGCGAGCCATTCATCTCTTAGGCATTTCACACCTGGATGGGAAAGAAACGTGTCTGATGAGATGCTAATTGCTTTAGCTAAAAACAAAGGTGTTATACAAATAAATTTCGGTACAGCATTTCTAAATGATGTTAATGACAAAAATAAAAGTTATGACCCAAATACTTATATCCATGCTGAAGTTACAGATGTTGTTGATCACATAGATCATGTTGTGAATGTTGTAGGTATAGATTTTGTTGGAATAGGTTCAGATTATGACGGTGTTGGAGATACTTTACCAAATGGCTTAAAAGATGCCTCTTCTTATCCAAATCTTATTGCAGAGTTACAAAATCGTGGTTACTCTACAACTGATATTCAAAAAATTCTAGGTGGAAATTTTGTTAGAGTTTGGCGAGAGGTAGAAGAATATGCAAGAGACAATTAATCCATTAGACACTTGGCACAGAACAATTACACAAAGCGATCCATCAGGTTTATATGAAATTTTAGATGATAGTTTTCAATTTTTCTCACCAGCAATATTCAAAAGTAAAGAAAAATACATGGGGTACATATATTTATTAGCTGC
>NYSP01000045.1 GCA_002683115.1 Gammaproteobacteria bacterium | reverse complement strand
TATCGGACTTTTTATTGTAATTCATATCTGTCAGTCTAATTCATGTTCATTCACTTGAGTAATTTTTGATTTAGAATACACCTATGCGTATTTATTGGTTTATTTCTTTACTTCTGGTTTCGGCATGCTCATCTGAAAGTCAAGATCAGGAATTACCTAAGAAAGAGATTAGAGATAAGGACAAAGATCTAGCAAGTTTGGCAGCTGATTTTTCAGAAAAAATCTTATCACCACATGAAAATATTCATGTTGCAGTTGGCTATGGTTTGGCAAATTCAATTTTAGTTATAGGTGATGAGAAAGATATGATCATAGATACTATGGGTGGTGTAGAAACAGCAGAAGTAGTTCTAGAAGATCTAAGTAAATATAGTGACAACGAAATAGACACAATTGTTTATACACATTTCCATATTGATCATGTTGGCGGCGCACAAGCATTCATAAACAAATTTGGAGAAGTAGATGTAATTTCTCATAGAGATACATCAAGTGAAGTTGAAAAGTTTTTTGGAATAAAAAGAGAACTAATTGGGCAAAGATCGCAAAAAATGTTTGGCCTAATACTAAAAGATAGAGATCAAGCGTTATCGCATGGAATTGGAATCAAGTTAGAAGCTGGAGTTGATACCCCAGGCTATATCAAGCCAACTATCACTTTTGATCAAAAATTTACAAAAACAATTGGTGGAAGGAAAGTTGATTTCTATCATGCACCAGGTGAAACAGATGACCAAATCTTTGTTTGGATCGAGGAAATGAAAGCATTGTTTCCAGGAGACAATATCTACAAAGCCTTTCCCAACATTTATACCATCAGAGGAACCTCATATAGGAGCTTTCAATCGTGGTATAAAAGTCTTGAAAAAATGATGAGTCTTGAACCGGAAATATTAGTGCCTAGTCATGGTGTGCCAATAGTAGGTAAAGAAGAAATTCAAAAAGTTCTTTCAAACTATAGAGATGCAGTTAAATATGTTCACGATCAAACTCATAGGCTTTTAAATGCAGGCTATACACCTGTTGAAGCAGCGCAGCTTGTAAAACTGCCAGATTCATTAAGAAATAATGAATATCTTTTTGAGCTATATGGCAATGTTGAGTGGAGTGCCCGTAATTTATTCAATGGGAATTATGGATGGTTTGATGGAAATCCAACAAATTTATTTCCATTTACTGAAAAAGAACTTGGCAAACGAATCGGTAGTCTTATTTCTGAGAAAACCTTACAAGAAGAGCTTGAATCTTCCATAGTAAATAAAGACTATCAATGGACATTATATTTAGCAGATATGCTTGAAGCTAAGAATGGAAAAAGTATTGACGTGAATAATGCAAAGGCTGAAGCTCTCAAAGCACTCGGGGAGGATGCATACAATCCAAATGCGAAGAGTTTCTATTTAAGTACATATGCCGATTTAAAAGACGAGACAGATAAAAAAAGAGAAGCTCTTCTCACGACTGAAGAAAGTACAGGGGAAGATGTGCTTAGGCAATTAAGTTTGAATATGTTTTACGAGGTCATGTCTACTAGATTAAATCCAGAAAATGTTTCAAATACTTCAATTCAAAAGAAAATTTATTTCAGAGATCTAAATGAAATTTGGGAACTATCAATTCATAATAGTGTCTTTACATATAAGGAAGTAAGTTCAGAAATGCATGATATAGAAATGGATTCTTTAACTTTTAAATTACTAGTTACTGGCAACTTAAACGCAATTACTGATATCTTAGTATCAAATAAATTAGCGCAAGGAGATGACAAGCGCGGCTTTTTAAACTTCCTAGCATTTTTTACTGAATAGATATGAGTCAACCAACAAGAGTACCTCCAAGACGTAGATCATCTGGTGATGGTCAGCTTATGTTTAGTGCTTTTATACTAGTTTTGGTTATTGCTTCTTTGCTGGGTATGTATTTCTATATAAATGAGCAAAAACAAGAAAGCACTGAAGCAATAAATTTAGTTTCTAGCAAAATTGAAGTAATTGAGGGAAAGCTTTCAATTACAAATGAAGATTCCGAACAAAATATGGAAACTATGACCGATCAAATTGCATTTCTTGATAAAGAAGTGAGAAAACTTTGGGGACACAGAAAAGGTTATTTAGATAGTATTAAAAAACAAGAAAGCAAAGCTATTAAAAATGAAAAAAGCATACAAAACCTCAAGGCCATATCTACAGGACTTGAAGATCAAATAAATGTTGTAAATCAAAAAATTGAACTAGCAGAAGATTTGCAATTAAAACTTACTCTACTTTCCAATGAGCTCAATAAACAAAAAAAGGTCCTCGAGACAAACGAGGCATCAATAGAAGCAGTGGATATTTATAGAAAACAAAATAATCAAAAAGTTGCAGATGTGTTAAACAGAATCAATGCTTTAGATAGGGATTTACAAGAGCTAGAAAAAGAACTCAACGATTTAAAAAATTTGGAGCAAGATGAACAGCTTCCTTAACGAAACATTCTTTAAAATTTTACTTGTTGTATGTTTAATACCTGTAGCAATATTTGTGGGGAAAGCTTTTTTACTTTTATCACCAATAATATTCTGGATTTTGAGTTACATGGCTTTTAAAAAGGGCAACCAAAACGAAACAATTATGTGGGTGATTTTTGCTGTTTTAGGTTTAATACTTGCATTTGTCATATAGAATAAGCAATCTACTGGGGATGTGGTGGAACTGGCAGACACGCTGGATTTAGGTTCCAGTGCCGTAAGGCGTGGGGGTTCGACTCCCTCCATCCCTACCATTTTTATATAATGAGATATGGATAGAATCTTAAATATAGCCACTTATGCAATTGGTTTTATGATTTTCTTTAATGGGATTTTGTGGCTGATTGATCCTGTTAATTCTGCGAATCAGCTGGGCATGCCAATACTTACCGGAGCGGGACTTAGCACTCAAATTGGAGATTTCAGCAGTTTTTTCCTTGTTGTAGGAGGATTTACTTTGGTTGGTGCCTACACAAAACAGAAGCATTGGTTTTATGCACCAATTGCTCTTCTCAGTTTGGCAGCTGTTTCTAGAATTACTGCTTACTTGATTCACAACGCTGACTTATCTACAGATAAGATTTTTGCTGAACTTCTAATAAGTGCATTTTTGTCAATTATTGTTTGGCGAAGTTAGCCTGAAAGCTCAGTTGTTAATGCAATTGAAAAACTTCAATTAGCAACATATATATTTACTAGGAACTTTTATGAAATATTTAGTTTTAGGCGCAACCGGATTAGTTGGCTCGAAGATAATCGAAAAGCTTGATCCCAAAAATGAAGTGGTTGCTTTTTGTCGAAGAGATTTTGATTTCCCTTCTCATGTTAAGAAAAACATAGTCAATTTTGAAGAAGATTTTGATTTACCAATAGTTGACCATTTGTTCATATGTTTGGGCTTTCCGGTAGAACTTTTAGATCTAGTTATAATGAGAAAATCAGTTAAGAAACTTTTTAAAAAAGTTGATCTTGATTTAGTGACGCAAGTTGCAAAAAAAGCAAAACAGATAGGAATTAAGAATGTTTCAGTAATCTCCTCTGTCGCAGCAAGCGATAAGTCGCTTAATTATTACCTTAAAATAAAAGGCCAGATGGAAAATAATCTCAGGGAATTAGGATTTGATCAGCTAAATATCATTCAGCCTAGCCATATGCTTGGTGAAAGAGAAAAACCTATAGGCCACGATGTGAAACTTTTTGAAGATATTACAAATATTACTGGAAATTTTTTGTTTGGACCCTTAGCAAAATTTAAAAATGTTGAAGCAGAGAAAATTGCAACACTGATGATTAGAAAGTCTACTGAAGGATCCAATGGTGTAAATTTTTATAGTAGATTAGATATATGAAAGTTTTAAAGACACCTGAGGAAAGATTCCAAAACTTAAAAGACTTTAATTTTAAAGAAAATTTTTTTGATGTAACGCATGAAAATCAGAAAATTCGGATGCATTATTTAGATGAAAACTCTGACTCTGATGAAGTTGTCTTGCTTTTACATGGAGAGCCGACATGGTGTTATTTATACAGGCACATAATTCCAATTCTTACAAAAGCCGGAAAAAGAGTAATTGCCCCTGATCTCATTGGCTTCGGGAAGTCAGATAAGTTGGCTGAAAAGTCAAATTATAGTTATGCAAACCATATAGATTGGGTTACACAGCTGTTTAATCACCTTGTCTTAAATAATGTTATTTTATTTGCTCAAGATTGGGGAGGACTTATAGGTCTAAGGCTTTTAACAGCTTCACCGGAAAAATTTTCAGGTTTGGTAGCATCAAATACGGGCTTACCTATTGGCAAAGGATCTAATGAGGGATTCCAGCAATGGCTAAATTTTAGTCAAACAGTAGAAGATTTTAACTCTGGGAAGATTGTCTACCAGGGCAGTCTCAAACAAATTGATGAAGAGGAAATAGCAGCCTATAACGCTCCTTTTCCTGATGAAACATACAAAGCTGCAGCAAGAGTTTTCCCTCTTCTAGTCCCAATAACTGAAGAGCATGATCAAGTTCAAGAAAATATTGCAGCTTGGGAAGTTCTAAAGGAATTTAAGAAACCAACCATTGCAATTTTTGGCGAACACGATTTTTCTTTTAAAGGCCAGGATAAGTTTTTTATAGAAAAGATTCCTGGAGCAAAAGGTATGAACCATCAACAAATTGATGCTGGTCACTTTTCGCAGGAGAATCAACCAAATTTAATTGCCGAGACTATTCTTTCAATTACTTAAATAGTCAGGCATTTCTCTGAAAGCTTCTTTGCCCCAAAAAATTTCATTCTCAATAAAGAAAGTAGGTACACCGAATGCCCCCATTTCAACTGCACTTTCAGTATTTTCGATAAGTTTTTGCTTTATTTGAGGTTCTGAGGATTGATTAAGAATCAAAGTGCCATCGAGGTTATTATTATTAAGGTATTCAGTCAAAATTAACTGGTCACCGAAATTCATTCCTTCTTCCCACATGCCTTTACACACAACGTCAATATATTCTTTCAATACACCAAGTTCTTGTGCTACAAGAGCAGCTCTTTGAATTTGTAAGGTATTAATTGGAAAATGAGGATTCATTTGAAATTTTTCTAAATTATGGAACTTGATGAATCTTTCGATTTCTTTATTGAAATATGAGCTTTTATTAGGAATCTCTGCATAAGATATTATCGGAGACTGGTTGTTGCTTAATTTGTGAATACCCCCTAATAAACAAATTTTATAATCAAATTGCACGTTATATTTTTTTTCAAAAGCAGGCACGACTTTGTGACTTAGATACCCATTTGGGCTTGCAACATCAAAAATGAATTTAATTTTCAACATATGTTTGGAACTAGATTAATATAATCTTAGACGAAAAAATTGGGATAGGAATAGTTTTGAAAAAAGGATCAGTTGTAGTTGTAGGAGCAGGACCAGGTCTTGGTTCGAGCTTAGCTAAAAAATTTGCTTCAAAAGGACACCACGTATATGTTGCTAGAAGACAGAGAAATGAAGCACAGCTTGAAAGTTTATGTGAAGAGATAATTAAAAGTGGTGGCATTGCTACATCAATACCAACTGATGCAAGAAAAGAAGAAGAGGTAAAGTCATTATTTGTAAAAGTTGCTAAAGGCGGTCCAATAGATTGTGTGATATTCAATATCGGTGCTAACGTTTTCTTTCCAATCGAGGAAACAAGTGAAAGAGTCTTTAAAAAAGTGTGGGAAATGGCAACTCTAGCAGGTTTCCTGGTTGGCAAAGAAGCTGTCTCATATATGAAATCAAAAGGGACGATTATCTTTACTGGTGCTACAGCATCTCTGAGGGGTGGTGCTGGATTTAGTGCTTTTGCATCAGCAAAATTTGGATTGAGAGCTTTAGCACAATCTATGGCAAGAGAGTATGGACCAAAGGGTATACATGTTGCCCATACAATTATAGATGGGGCTATTGATCACCCATGGATTGAAGAAAATTTTCCAGAAATCTATAAACTTAAAGATAAGGACGGCATCTTAAATCCTGATGAAATTGCAGAAGTGTATTTCAACTTACATTTGCAAAAAAGGTCTGCATGGACACATGAATTAGATTTGAGACCATATATGGAAAAATATTAAGAGGGAATTATGAGTAAAGAAGTAAAAGATTTTTTTTCAACTTATAGTGAATTTGTTACGAAAGTTACTAGTGACCCAAGCCTAGATCTAGATGCTTTACAAGCTAGTCTTGAAGATATTGAAAATAAGTCACCAATTGAATCAGCTAGGCTTTTGACTGCTGCTCTTGGTTTAGGTAGTGAAACAGGTGAATTTGTCGAAATTGTTAAAAAAATGTTTCTTCAAGGAAAACCACCATCTGAAGAAAATATTTTTCATATGAAAAGAGAGCTGGGAGACATAATGTGGTATTGGGTTACTGCTTGTGCAGCTTTAAAGCTTGATCCATATGAAGTTATAAGTGAAAACCAAAAAAAACTGGAAGCAAGATATGGTGAACAATTTGCCGTAGATAGAAGTGAAGTAAGAAAAGAGGGCGATCTCTAAAATTCTAAATATTTTAAAAAAAATCAAAGTTTACAAATAGAGCATAAATTACTCAGAAAGTTTATAATCAGATTGCTTGAAAATGGATTTCCATAGAGAGGTAAAAAGTTGCAAAAGAAAATTTCTTTAAGCGATAAATATACACAAAGAGAGGGGCAAATCTTTCTTACTGGCATACAAGCGCTTGTCAGGCTTCCGCTCATCCAAAAAGACTTAGACGAAATGAACAACCTCAACACTGGAGGTTTTATATCTGGTTATAAAGGCTCTCCTTTAGGTGGATATGACTTAGAGCTAAGTAGAGCAGCTAAATATCTGAAAGAAAAATCTATTTTCCATCAACCAGGCTTGAACGAAGAATTGGGTGCAACAGCAGTTTGGGGTTCTCAGCAAGGAGAATTTAAAGGCAGGGGTAAAAAAGATGGAGTTTTTGGTATCTGGTATGGTAAAGGACCAGGCATGGATAGAACCATGGATGTATTTAAGCATGCTAATGCTGCTGGATCATCAAAATATGGAGGAGTGCTTGCTATAGCAGGTGACGATCATGCTGCCAAATCCTCAACATTACCACACCAATCAGATCATAATTTCATGAGTGCATTTATGCCTTATTTGTATCCTTCTGGTGTCGAAGAAATAATTAGGTTTGGATTATTGGGAATTGCAATGAGCCGCTACAGCGGGTGTTGGACAGGTTTTAAAATTGTTTCAGATGTGGCTGACTCAGGTAAAAGATATGACACTGCCGTTGAAACATCTCCAATAATTATTCCTAGCGAAAATTTTCTTGGAGAGTATAAAGACTTGCCAAGAAATATTCTTTATTCCGATACACCAAGAGATCAAGATTATCGCTTACAGAGAGCCAAG
>NYSP01000044.1 GCA_002683115.1 Gammaproteobacteria bacterium | reverse complement strand
CCTGCCTTGTTTGCCTTTAATCATATCTGCAAGTGATTTAAGTGGTCTCTTATTAGTTCCTAAAATTGCTCTTCCTCTCCTACCGTTATCTAGCAAAGCATCTACTGATTCTTGCAACATTCTTTTTTCGTTTCGAACGATGATTTCTGGGGCACCAAGTTCTAGAAGTCTTTTTAATCTGTTATTTCTATTAATTACTCTTCGATATAGATCATTTAAATCTGAAGTAGCGAATCTACCGCCATCTAATGGAACCAAAGGCCTCAAATCAGGCGGAAGTACTGGAAGCACGTTCATTATCATCCATTCAGGTTTTTGCCCGCTTTCTTTAAATGCTTCCATGAGCTTTAATCTTTTTTGAAGCTTTTTGATTTTTGTTTCAGAGTTACTTGTGTTTAGTTCTTCTCTAATTTCTTGTGTTTCCTTTTCGACATCAACTTCAGCTAATAGCATTTGAACTGCCTCAGCTCCCATCATTGCTGTAAAGTCTTCATCGTACTCATCTAGGGCTTCATAGTATTCATCTTCCGTTAAAAGCTGACCTTTTTTTAGGTCTGTGATTCCAGCTTCAACAACAACGAAACTTTCATAATAAAGAACTCTTTCGATCTCTCTAAGAGTCATGTCTAGGAATAGTCCTATTCTTGATGGTAATGATTTTAAGAACCAAATATGTGCCACCGGCGAAGCAAGCTCAATGTGACCCATTCTCTCTCTACGTACTTTTGTTGCAGTTACTTCAACGCCACATTTTTCACAGATAACTCCTCTATGTTTTCTTCTTTTGTATTTTCCGCAGAGACATTCAAAATCTTTTATAGGTCCGAATATTCTTGAACAAAAAAGACCATCTCTTTCTGGCTTAAAAGTTCTATAGTTTATTGTTTCAGGTTTTTTAACTTCACCCCATGACCAAGACCTAATCATTTGTGGAGATGCTAGCCCACAGGAAATTAAATCAAAATTCCTTTTAGAACTTCTATTTATGTTTTTAATGATATCTTGCATATTATTTCTCTTTTGAATCTTCTAGTTCAAGGTTTATACCAAGAGCTTTTATTTCTTTACTTAATACGTTGAATGATTCAGGAACTCCTGACTCAACTTCATAATTACCGTCAACTATATTTTTATAAACTTTTGATCTACCAGAAATGTCATCTGACTTAACTGTAAGCATTTCTTGTAATGTATATGAAGCTCCATAAGCCTCAAGAGCCCAGACTTCCATTTCCCCAAATCTTTGGCCTCCGAATTGAGCTTTTCCACCAAGTGGTTGTTGTGTAACCAAGCTATAAGAACCAGTAGATCTGGCATGCATTTTGTCATCAACTAGGTGGTTGAGTTTTAGCATATACATATAACCCACAGTAACAGGCCTATCAAATTTCTCCCCTGTTCTACCGTCATACAGATCGAACTGACCACTCTCTGGCAAGTCAGCATACTTTAGTAACTCTTTGATTTGATGTTCGTTTGCTCCATCAAAAACAGGTGTTGCAAATGGCACACCCTCTCTTAAATTATCAGCTAATTCTTTTACTTCTGTGTCTTTTAATGACTTTATGTCGTCTTTATCATGTGGTCCAAAAGAATAAATATCATTTAAGACTTTTTTCACACTATCGAGTTTTTGTTTCGATTTCATCATGTCATCAATTTTGCTTCCTAATCCCTTAGCAGCAAGCCCTAAGTGTGTCTCTAAAATCTGACCAACATTCATACGTGAAGGCACACCGAGTGGATTTAAAACAATATCGACTGGTTCACCATTTTCATCATATGGCATATCTTCAACAGGTATAATGCTTGATATAACTCCTTTATTCCCGTGTCTTCCAGCCAATTTATCACCAGCTTGTATCTTTCTCTTCACAGCTAGATAAACTTTGATAACAGATAAAACACCAGGTGCTAAATCATTGCCACCTTCAATTTTTTTCTTGAAGATAGCCATTTTTTCTTTATTTTCTGATTGATACTTTTTAAATTGATCAGTGATATTTTTTTGCAGGTCTGTGACTTTTTTATTTTTAACTTTCAGTTTAAGAATGTCTTCAAGATTCATCTCAGTTACAGCTTCTTGAGTAATCTTTCCTTTAGACGTGATTAAATTTTCTTTTTTGAGTGCTTGAATCACAGTGTTCTTCAGAGAATTTGTAACAATTCTCATTTCATCGTCCAGATCTTTACTGAATTCTGAAACCATTAAAGATTCATTGCTTTTAGCTCTTGGGTTCTTCTCAGCTCCGTCTCTAGTGAATATTTGAACATCAATAACTGTTCCAGAAACACTGGAAGGAACTCTTAAGGATGTGTCTTTTATATCTGACGCTTTTTCGCCAAATATCGCTTTCAATAATTTTTCTTCAGGTGAAAGTTGCGATTCGCCTTTTGGAGTGACTTTTCCAACAAGAATATCACCTGCTTCAACTTTTGCACCGACGTAAACTATTCCATTTTCATCTAATTTAGAAAGTGCAGATTCACTTACTCCCGGAATGTCAGATGTAATTTCTTCCATACCAAGTTTTGTATCTCTTGTTATACATGTAAGTTCTTGAATATGGATGCTTGTAAGCCTGTCTTCTTGGACCACTCTCTCAGAAACTAATATTGAATCTTCATAGTTAAAACCGTTCCATGGCATAAATGCAATTCGCATATTCTGACCAATTGCAAGTTCTCCTAGGTCGATTGATGGGCCGTCAGCAATTATGTCACCAGCTTTTACGTGATCGCCTTTTTTCACAAGCGGTCTTTGGTTTATACAGGTATTCTGATTTGATCTTGTATATTTAACCAGATTGTAAATATCAACACTTACATTATCTCCTGAAGAAACTTTTATAACTATTCTTCCACCATCAACTGAATCAACCACTCCAGCATTATTTGCTACAACACAAACACCTGAATCACGAGCAACTTGTCTTTCCAATCCTGTGCCTACTAAAGGTTTTTGTGGAATTAATGTTGGCACTGCTTGTCTCATCATATTTGATCCCATGAGAGCTCTGTTTGCATCGTTATTCTCTAAAAATGGTATTAATGACGCAGCGACTGAAAGAACTTGTTTTGGCGATACATCCATCAATGAAATCATTCCTACGCTCACAAGGCTTGTTTCTCCCTGATGTCTTGCTGTTACAAATTCATTTTGAATTTTTCCTTTTTTATCAACCTCAACATTTGCTTGTGCTATGTAATGATTGCTTTCCATGATTGGAGAGAGATAAACAATCTCATCAGTAACTTTTCCGTCTTTAACGACTCTATATGGAGTCTCAATAAAACCGTATTTATCTGTTCTTGCATAAGTTGATAATGAATTGATGAGTCCAATATTTGGACCTTCAGGTGTTTCTATTGGACAAACCCTACCATAGTGAGTTGGGTGTACATCTCTAACCTCAAATCCAGCTCTTTCTCTAGACAATCCTCCTGGGCCTAGTGCTGAAACTCTTCTTTTATGTGTGACTTCTGATAAAGGATTATTTTGATCCATAAATTGTGATAATTGGCTTGACCCGAAAAATTCTTTGAAAGCAGCGGTTATTGGTTTTGCATTTATTAGATCAGATGGTTTGTAGCCTTCTGTTTCTGCCATACCAAGCCTATCTTTTACTGCTCTTTCAACTCTTACAAGAGCTATTCGAAGTTGGTTTGCAGTCATCTCACCGACAGATCTAATTCTACGGTTACCCAAATGATCAATGTCATCCACTGTGTCCCTACCATTTCTAATATCTACTAGTTTTTTTAGAACAGTAACAATATCTTCTTTTGTTAGAACGTAAACGTCAGATCTATCCTCAATCTTCAGCCTCCAATTTAATTTCATTCTTCCAACATCAGATAGGTCATATCTGTCTTCGGAGAAGAATAAATTATTGAAGAGTACTTCAGTTGATTCTTTAGTTGGCGGTTCACCAGGTCTCAACATTCTATAAATATCAACTAAAGCTTCCGCTCTTGAATTACTTGGATCATTTCTTAATGTATCAGCGATGTAAGAACCACTATCTATTGTATTTACATACAAAATCTTAAAGTCTTCAATATTTTCCTCTAAAAGTTTTTTTAGAACTGCTTTTTCAAGAAGTGTATTTGAAGTGTGAAGAATCTCTCCAGTTTCTTTGTTTACTATGTCTTCACCGAGTGTTTGACCAACAAAGTCATCAAACTCAATCTCAATAAGTCCATTTTTTGTTTTTCCGTGATCTGCTGCAACTTTTGCATTGACTCTTTTGCCAGCAGATAGTTTTTTTCCAGCAATATCCATATCAAAATCAAAAGCCTTTCCTTTAATTTGCTCTGGACTGATGGATAGATATATTTTTTTATTTTTTACAACAACATCTATTTTTTCGTAGAAAGTATCTAAAATCTCTTGATCGGACATATCTAATGACTTCAAGATCGCAGTTGCAGGAAACTTTCTTTTTCTATCTATGCGTGCATAAATTAGATCTTTAGCGTCAAATTCATAGTCAAGCCATGAACCCCTGTAAGGAATGATCCTTGCGGCATATAGAACTTTTCCTGAAGCATGAGTCTTGCCTTTATCATGATCGAAAAATACACCTGGAGATCTGTGTAACTGTGAAACAACAACTCTTTCTGTACCATTTACAACAAAACTTCCGTCCTTTGTCATAACAGGTATTTCGCCTAAAAAAACACGATCTGACATTGGTGTACCTTTAACAGTTTTGTATCCTGTTGCTTTATCCATAAACCTAAGTTGAAGGTTTACATACAATGGCACTGCATATGATATGCCCTTCATTTTACACTCCTGTGGTGTATATAGGCACTCCCCTAATTCGTAGCTTATGTAATCTAGAGCAGCATTACTTGATGCGCTGTTAATGGGAAATATAGATCTAAAAACTTCTTCCAAACCGCTATTATCTCTTTTTGCAGGATCGGAGCCTTCTTGCAAGAATTCAGCATATGAATCAGTTTGTGTTTTTAACAGGTATGGCAAAGCCATGACGTTTGGCAACGTGCCAAACTGTCTTCGGATACGTTTTTTCTCAGTAAAAGAGTATGTCATTAAAATTGATTAATCTGAGATTATTTCATCTCAGCTTGTGCACCAGCTTCTTGTAGTGCTGCAACAAGTGCTTCAGCGTCTTCTTTGTTTGCTCCTTCCTTCACGGTTTTTGGAGCACCATCAACTAAATCTTTAGCTTCTTTTAAGCCTAAATCAGTAGCAGCCCTTACAGCCTTAATGACTGCAACTTTCTTATCTCCAGCTGCTGTCAACACAACATCAAAAGCACTTTTTTCTTCTGCTTCTGCTGCGTCACCTGCGTCTCCAGCTCCAGCTCCTCCAGCAGCTACTGGTGCTGCTGCAACTGCTGCTGCGGTTACGCCAAACTTTTCTTCAATATCAGAAATTAGATCTACAAGATCCATTACTGACATATTTGATATAGATTCTAATATTTCTTCTTTAGTTGCCATTATATTCTCCTTAACCTTTCTGCTCTTTCACACTTGTGAGTGTTCTAGCAAATTTAGAAGGAACCTCATTCATAAGAGATGCAATTTTACCCAAAGGTGCCTTCAAAAGTCCAGCAAATTTTGAAATAGCTTCAATAAATGTTGGTAAATTGGCCAATTTGTTGATTTCTGCTGCTTCAAAGTGCTTTCCATCAATGGATAAACCCTTAATATTTAGGTTTTCATTCTTTTTTGCGTAAGATTTTAAAATTTTTGCTGCAGCACCAGGCTCATCATATGAAAAAGCCAACATTGTTGGACCGTCTAAGAATTCATCAATGCCCTCATAGCTTGTTCCTTTTAAACCAAGCTTAACCAATGTATTTTTAGCTACTCTAAATTTTACATTCGCCTTAAAGCCTTCAGATCTTAATTCATTTGCTTCAGATACCTTAAGACCTCTTGCGTCTGCAAGAACCAAAGATGATGCGTTTGACGCTAAGTCATTCACCTCAGTAACAATCTTTTTCTTATCTGCAATACTTAATGCCATAACAATTTTTAATAAAATGAAGACTGGATGTCGTGAAACAATCTATGAAGGAAATTAAGCCGTAGCACCTTCAGTCTTCGATGTCTCAAAATTGAGAGACGTCAATTCTATACCCTGGACCCATAGTTGTCGAGAGGTAAATATCTTCAATATAAATTCCTTTAGATGAAGCTGGCTTGAGTCTCTTAATCTCAGCCATAAAAGAATTGAGGTTTTCTGTCATTTTGTCTTTGTCCATTGTTGAATTTGCAACTGTGCCTTGAACAATTCCTTCTTTTTCAGTTTTAAATCTTACCTGGCCATGTTTTACATCTTTAACGGCCTTTTCGATATTTTCAGTTACTGTGCCAGATTTAGGGTTAGGCATTAAACCTTTAGGGCCAAGAACTTTTGCTAGCTTGCTTACCACTTTCATCATACCAGGTGTAGTAATAGCTACGTCAAAATCTATATTTCCGTCTTTATATTTATCTAAAAGATCTTCTGTTCCAATAAAGTCAGCACCAGCTGCTTTTGCTTCTTTTGCTTTATCGCCATCTACAAAGGCAACTACTTTTACTTCCTTGCCCAAGGAATGTGGTAATGTTAATGATCCTCGAACATTTTGATCTGATTTTTTTGGGTCAATACCAAGTGTGACTGAAACATCAACTGACTCTGTAAATTTTCTTTTTGGTTGCTTCAGTAGCAGATCTATAGCTTCATCCACTGTAAAGCTTTTTTCTAAATCAACTTCGGGTAAACTTTTACTGTATTTAGTATCTTTCATTAGCCTTTAATCTCTATTCCCATACTTCTTGCAGTTCCACTGATAACTTTTATTGCAGCTTCAACGTCATTGCAATTTAAATCTGCCATTTTCATTTCTGCAATTTCCTGAACTTTGGAAACAGGGATCTTGGCAACTTTATTTCTGTTTGGCTCACCACTAGCTTTCTCAAGGCCAGCTGCTTTCATAAGCAGCACAGCAGCAGGAGGTGATTTAGTTATGAAAGTGAATGTTCTATCTTCAAATACTGTTATTTCGACTGGGACTTTTAGCCCTTTCTCCATTTCTTTTGTCTTTTCATTAAATGCATTGCAAAAATCCATTATGTTGAGGCCGTGCTGACCTAGAGCAGGACCTACAGGTGGACTTGGATTTACACCGCCCGCTGGAACTTGCAATTTTATTACTGTCATTACTTTTTTAGCCATAATTAACTTTTTTCCACTTGTGAGAAGTTAAGCTCAACTGGAGTTGATTTCCCAAAAATACTTACAGAAACTCTAATAAGATTTTTTTCATAGTCAACCTCTTCTACTATTCCATTAAAGTCGTTAAAAGGTCCATCATTTATTCTTACCGTTTCTCCAGATTCAAAAACTGTTTTAAATACAGGTTGTTCTGTTGTCTGTTCAACTCTATTTGTAATCCTATTCAATTCTTTTTCCGACAGGGGCAATGGTTTGTTCTTTGTTCCACCCAAGAAACCCATCACATTTGGTGTTTTCCTGACTAAGTGCCAAGTGTCGTCATTCATATTCATTTCAACCAACATATAACCTGGAAAAAACTTTCTTTCCATTTGTTTCTTTTGGCCCTTTTTTAGCTCAGTGACTTGCTCAGTTGGAATCATTATTTCCCCAAACATTTCTGAAAGCCCTGACATTTCTATTCTCTCTTCTAGAGAGGCTTTAACTTTTTTCTCACAGTTAGAGAATGCTTGTATTACGTAATATTCCATTTAGCTCAAAATAAACCTTGATAAGAATGATAATAAAGAATCTAGACCCCAAAAGATAAGAGCAAGAATTAGAATCATTACAAGAACCATTATTGTCATTTGAGTTGTTTCACCTCT
>NYSP01000043.1 GCA_002683115.1 Gammaproteobacteria bacterium | reverse complement strand
TAGATCATTTTATGAAATGACCGAATTATCGAAATTAAAAATTCCTGTTGTATCAATAGTATTCGGGTCCTCGACAGCTGGTGGAGCTTATCAACCTGGTATGTCTGACTATACGATTTTTATCAAGAAACAATCTAAGGCTTTCTTGGCTGGGCCTCCATTAGTCCAAATGGCAACAGGCGAGATTTCAGATGATGAAACACTTGGTGGTGCTGAAATGCACTCCAAGATATCTGGGTTTTCAGATTATCTCGCTGAAGACGAAATGGATGCACTACGAATCTGCAGAAATGTTATTGGCCACTTAAATTTAGTTAAAAGATCAAGCTTTGATCTCACAAAATTTTCTGCTCCTAAATATAGCTCAGACGGTCTGTTGGGTTTATTTAGTGAAGATCTAAAAACTCATGTTGATATAAGGGAAGTTATTATGAGGTTTGTAGATGAATCAAGGTTTGAGGAATTTAAACCTCTTTATGGTTCAACTATGGTTTGCGGATGGGCCAATGTCTTTGGATATCCAGTAGGAATATTGGGAAATAATGGTCCTATTTACCCAGAAACAGCTGAAAAATCTGCATCATTTATCCAGCTATGCAATCAAACAAATACTCCTCTCGTTTTTCTCCATAACGTAACAGGATTTTTAGTAGGAAAGGATTATGAGAGACAAGCTATCATCAAAAAAGGTTCACAATTAATTAATGCCGTATCGAATTCTACTGTTCCACATATTTCATTCATTGTAGGAGCTTCATATGGTGCCGGCACTTATGCAATGTCTGGTCGTGCTTTCAATAACCGATTCATTTTTACTTGGCCTTCAGCCAAGATCGCAGTAATGGGACCAAAACAATTTGCTGGCGTCATGTCTATCGTCAGAAAGGCAAAAGCTAAAAGGAAGGGTGAGAAGTTTGATGAAAAAGGTAATAAGCAATTAGTTGAATTCATAGAGGCAATTGCGGAACAGGAATCTCTGGCTCTGTCTGCAAGCAGCATGCTCACTGACGACGGGATAATCGATCCAAGAGATACAAGAAATGTACTAGGTTTTTGTTTATCAGTTATTGATAACAACGAAGTGAAAGGTGCTGATGGATATGGGGTCTTTAGGTTATGAGAATTAATAGACTTCTTATTGCCAATCGTGGTGAGATTGCTGTCAGAATTATTAAAACTGCGAAAGCAATGGGCTTGCACTGTGTCACTATGCACTCAGAAGCTGATAAAAATGCTTTGTTTGTAAAACTCTCTGATGAATCCTTTTTTCTGCCAAACGGATATTTAGATATTCAAACAATAATTAATAAATCTAAAGAACTACAAGTAGATGCTATTCATCCTGGTTATGGATTTCTCTCGGAAAATAGTGATTTTTGTAAAAAAGTAAAAGATTCAAAGATTATTTGGATAGGTCCTGATCCGGAAACTATCGATCTTATGGGCGATAAAATTAATTCTAAAGAGCTTTGTATTAAAGAGGGCATTCCTACACTACTAAAGTCTACTGAACCAAAAGACGCAAAAAAAATTGGCTTCCCAATTTTAGTTAAGGCATCAGCAGGTGGCGGTGGAAAAGGCATGAGAATTGTTGAAACACAAAGCCAACTAAAAGATGCAATAGCGGCAGCAAAAAGAGAGGCAAGCTCAAGCTTTGGTGATGATAGAGTCTTTCTTGAGAAATTTATTAGCAAATCACGACACATAGAAGTTCAAATACTTGCAGATAATTTCGGAAATGTAATTCATTTAGGGGAAAGAGAATGCTCCATTCAAAGACGACATCAAAAAATAATTGAAGAATCCCCCTCCTCCAGATTAACTGAAAAGATAAGATCTGAAATTACTTCAACTGCAGCAAACCTTGCAAAAAAGATTAACTACAAATCAGCAGGCACAGTTGAATTCTTATTTGATGAGGAAACAAATGAATTCTGGTTTCTTGAAGTTAATACTCGTCTACAAGTAGAACACCCAATTACAGAAGCTGTGACAGGAATAGATCTTGTTAAAGAACAAATTAAAATTGCGGAAGGAAAAAAATTAAGTTTAAAGCAAGATGATATAAGACATTCTGGGCATGCCATCGAAGCAAGAATTTATGCAGAAAACCCAAATAACAACTTCTTACCAGAAATTGGAAAATTAGAAAAAATGCAGTATCCATTGAACGAAGGTATTCGATGGGATAACGGAGTTGAGTCAGGAGATGTAGTAACACCTAATTATGATCCGATGCTAGCGAAGGTAATTGCACATGCTGAAACAAGAGAACAAGCTTCTAAACTTTTAGCTAAAGAATTGAAATCAACACATATTGCTGGACTAATTACGAATAAGGAATTCCTTGTAAATTGTTTGGAAAATAAATCCTTTTTAGGCGGAAAAACAACCTCTGATTTTATTGAAAGAGAATCGAAAAAAATATTTCTGGATATTGATAAAGGTCTTGTCGACAAGTCTATGAAAGCTGCAGTGCTTTGGTTACAGCAAATGAATAAGCTTGATAATGAACGACTCAATTTTCTGCCACGCAATTGGACAAATGGAATCATGCCAAAAGAGAACATATCCTTCACATATCAAGAAGAGGAATATATCTTTTCTTACGAAAATATATCTGAAGATATAGTTATTCACAGAAAATATTTTGAAAGAATTTCGGAGTCAAAAGCTAAATTACTAGATCACAACCAAGCTGGCATTAGAGTTGAATTAGATGAAATTATTTTGAGTGCTCAGATCACAAAACAAAATGATCTTATAACCGTTAACCTTGGCAAAGGTGATGTCTGCTTTAAAATCAATCCACGGTTTGCAGATCCAAATGAAGTGTCAATTGAGGGTGGATTGGTTGCGCCAATGCCTGGAAAAATATTAAAGATTATGAATAAAAAAGGGGCAAAAGTTAAAGCAGGAGATACGCTGATTATTTTAGAGGCAATGAAAATGGAACACACTATTAAAGCTAGTGACCAAGGAATAATTTCAGATCTATTTGTGAAAGTTGGTGATCAGGTAGAAAATGGAAGTTTACTAATGAAAATTGATTAAATGGAAGATCTAATAAAAATAGGTAATTGCAGTGGTTTTTATGGAGACAAACTCTCTGCGGCAAAAGAAATGGTCGAGGGCGGACCAATAGATGTTTTAACAGGTGATTATCTTGCTGAATTAACTATGGCTATATTATTTAGTCAAAAAATGCAGAGAGGAGAACAAGCAGGATTTGTAGGTACTTTCCTCAAGCAACTTAATGATGTTGCTGCAACTTGTGCTGAAAAAAATATAAAAATTGTATCTAATGCCGGTGGCCTTAATCCTAAGAGTATGGCTAATGAAGTTCATAAAATCTTGAATGCCTTAGGTCTAGATCTAAAAGTTGCCTACATTGATGGTGATGATTTGATGCCGAGACTTTCAGAATTAAAATTGGCTGGAGAAAAACTTACCAATATTGATACTAATGAAAATTTCTTTGATCAAGATATGCCTCCTCTTTCAGCGAATACTTACCTTGGTTGCTGGGGCATAAAACAAGCACTTGATTTGGGAGCAGACATTGTAATCTGTCCAAGAGTGACAGATGCAGCGGTTGTAATGGGGCCCGCCGCTTGGAAATTTAATTGGAATAGAGATGATTTTGATAAGTTAGCTGGTGCTCTTGCTGCTGGCCATATTATTGAATGTGGGGCACAAGCCACAGGCGGAAATTATTCTTTCTTTAAAGAAGTGCCAACCTTCAGAAATATAGGCTACCCAATTGCAGAAATTAAGAATGATGGTAGTTTTTATATTACTAAACATCCTGATACTGGAGGACTTGTTTCAAAAGGCACTGTTACAGCACAATTGCTTTACGAAATTCAATCACCAGCTTACCTGAACCCTGACGTTGTTGCGCATTTTGATACCCTTAAAATTGAAGATGTTGAAGATAATAAAGTTTTCATCTCAGGAACCAAAGGATCTCCTCCACCAGCAAATCACAAAGTTTGTATGAATCTTTCTGGAGGCTATAAAAATAGTATGGAGTTGATTTTAACTGGTTTAGACATTCCAGAAAAAGCCGAAATATTTACTGATGAACTATTTCATTCATTAGGTGGTAAAGAAAAATTTGATGACGTCTCTGTGCAATTAATAAGAACTGATAAACCTAATCCTGATACAAATGAAGAGGCTATGGCTACATTAAAAATTGATGTGAAATCTAGGGTTCCTGAAGTAGTTGGGAGAATATTCAGTGCAAAAGTAGTTGAGCTGGGTTTAGCAAATTATCCTGGCTGGACAGTACAGAGCGATATCAAACAGGGAGGCCCATTCATATCATATTGGCCAGCATTGATTGGTAATGACAAAGTGCGAGAAACTGTCCATTTTGATGGCAAAGAGTATGGAATTGAAGTTCCTACCCATAAAAATTTTGATGTAGAGAAAACTGAAATAAAAGTACAGAAAATGGAAATTAATGAAACAGAAAAAATCGCTTTTGGAAGAATATTTGGTACCAGATCTGGTGATAAAGGTGGCTGCGCCAACTTAGGAACTTGGGCTAAAGATCTAGAAAGCTATCAGTTCCTTTATCATTTCTTAACAGTTGAAGAATTAAAAAAACTTTTACCAGATTTGAAAGAATATGAGATTGAAAGACATGAATTCCCTAATATTTTAGCCTTAAACTTCTTTGTTAGAGGTTTGCTGGAGAATGGAGTATCATCAAATAATAGAAGAGATGGGCAAGCAAAGTCTCTAGGAGAATACCTAGGTTCAAAATTAATTGATTGCCCCAAAGACCTCAAAGGTTAGTTATGCCTATAAATGAGATTGATTTCAAAACCATAATAGTAGAGCACAAAAATAACGTACTTTACATCAAACTAAATCGTCCTGAAAAGAAACACGCGATCAACCCAGCAATGACAAATGAGCTTCTCTACGTGCTTGATTTTGCAGCAAATGAAGAAAGTGTTCGTGTTTTAGAATTGAGCTCCCAAGGTAATATTTTTTGTGCAGGAGGAGATTTGCGAACTATGGCAGGTGAAGAAAATGAAGATATACCAAATATGGACGGAAATCTTGCAGATGTAATAAAAAAACTTAGAGGTCTTTTTAAACCTACTGTTTGTAGAATTGAAGGAGATGTTTATGCAGGTGCCCTCCTCCTAGTCTGTAACTCTACACACGCATATGCACGTGAAAATGTGACTTTTACAGCTCCAGAAATTAAAAGAGGTATATGGCCATTCATGGTTATGGCAGGCTTGTTCAGAGTTATGCCTAAAAGACAAGGTTTAGATTTTATTATGCGTGGCAACTCAATAAATGCTTTGCAAGCAAAAGAGACTGGACTGGTGACTGAGGTTCTAAATGAAAAAGATTTTAATTCACAGGTTAACTCAATAGTGGCTGAGCTAGCAGGGCTACCACCAAAGGCAATGCAAAGAGGTTTGAAGGCTCACGCTCAACAAGAATTTAATGATTTTGAAGCCTCAATGGAATTTCTAGAGAATGAAATCAATGAAAGTCTACAAACTGATGAAGCTATTGAAGGCATTACAGCATTTTTAGAAAAAAGAGAGCCTAACTGGAAATAATTCTGAGGATATAATAGGAAATGCAAACAATAGCTTTAAAATTACATAGAAGGGGGAATTATGAATTCAAAAATTTGTGAAATACTAGATATAGAATTTCCACTATTAGCTTTCAGTCATTGCAAAGATGTCGTGGCACAAGTTTCAAAAGCTGGTGGTATGGGCGTTTTAGGTGCAGTTGGCATGACGCCTGAAATATTAGAACAAGAATTAAAATGGATTGATGATCACGTTGATGGTAAACCATATGGCTTAGATCTATTGGTGCCAAATAAGTTTGTCGGTAAAGAAGGAAGTGTTGACCCTGATCACCTGGCATCAATGATACCGCAAGAGTACAGAGACTTTAGGGCTGATGTTTTACAAAAACATGATATTGATGGAGAGGATCTTCGTAAGCAAACAACTGAATATTCAAATTGGGGTGCAAATATGAAAGAAGATGGCGCCACAAAGATGATTGAAATTGGTTTTAAGCATGGAGTAAAACTATACGCTAACGCTTTGGGTGTACCTCCGAAATGGATGCTAGATTTATGTAAAGCAAACAATGTACCGGTAGCTGCTTTAGTTGGTGCTAAGGAACATGCTGTTAGGCAAGTTGAAGCTGGCGTTGATATTCTTGTTGTTTCAGGCACTGAAGGTGGCGGTCACTGTGGTAGTGTTTCAACCATGGTACTCATTCCGGAAGTTGCACGAGCGATTAAAGGGATGAGGGATGTCCCAATTCTTGCTGCTGGTGGTATTTGTACAGGCGAGCAAATGGCTGGAGCAATGGCTATGGGAGCTTCAGGAGCTTGGTGTGCTTCAGTATTTTTAACAACTTCAGAAGCAGAGACATCAGAAGTAGTTAAAGAAAAAATGCTTGAAGCAAGCTCAAATCAAACAGTAAGGTCAAGAAGCAGAACAGGTAAGCATTCAAGACAACTGCAATCAGAGTGGACAGATGCTTGGTTATCAAAAGATGCACCAGACCCACTTCCAATGCCGCTACAAACCATGGTTAGCGAACCTGCTTTGGACAAAATTGATAAGGCTGCAGAAGTTGGCCATGAAGGTGCAAAAAAACTTGCAACTTATTGGGTTGGCCAAGGCATTGGTTTAGTGAATGAAAGAATTACTGCAGGCCAAACTGTTCAGAAATTTAAAGAAGAATTCATTGAAGCTTATGAAAGACTAAATAGCTTTATGGAGTAGATTATTTTAAATCTAAAAAATACATCTTTTTTAATTTTTGTAACAATCCTAAATGTTATAAATTTTGTTGACCGCCAGTTCATATCGAGCTTCGCAGTTTTTTTAAAAAGTGACCTCAATTTAACAAATACCGATATTGGTTTATTAACAGGTGTAGTATTCATTTTTTTCTATACCATTGCAGGTCTGTTTGTAGGAACTTTAGCAGATAGGTATAACAGAACAAAAATTATAGGCATTGGTGTGATACTTTGGAGTGCTTTCACGGCTGTTTCAGGCTTGGCTAAAAACTTCGTTACACTTGCAATACCTAGACTATTTATCGGAGTGGGTGAATCAGCTATAACACCTACCACAATGTCAATCTTGTCAGATCGTTATGAACAAAAAAGACTTGGTTTTGCTGCTGGTTTCTATTATCTAGGCGTTCCAGTTGGGGTGGGTTTTAGTTTAATCATAGCTGGCTACATTGAACCATACATAGGTTGGCGAGGCTGTTTTTACCTTCTTGGATTTCTCGGTTTAGTGCTTGGGTTGGGCATGCTATTTGTTAAAGATACTCCAAGACGCAACCAAAGCACTACAAAAGATACAAGATCATTTTGGGAGATTATTTCTCTCCTAGGGAAAGTTTTAATGACTTCAAAATCATTAGTTTTTACTATCATAGCCGGCACTCTTTACCATATAGTTCTAGGAGCAGCACAATTTGAAGTAGTTTGGGCAGTTGAAGATAAAGGCTTTAATGCAAATGATTTTGCTCAAATAAATGGTTGGATTTTTGTCTTTTTTGGCGTTCTAGGAAGTCTTTTTGGCGGTATTGCCAGTGATTGGGCGCTTAAAAAGTTTAATTTACCTCGAACATGGTTCTTATTTATCTTAACTCTAATCATTTTACCTTTTGCATTCACTAGGTACTTGGAAACAGACACATTTTTATTTTGGGTTGGAATATGTGGTTCAGCTTTTAGTTTGGGTTGTTTTTATGGCCCTGTATTAGCAGTTGTTCAAGAATTGGTTCCATCATCAATCAGAGGTACAGTTGTGGCATTTTTACTTCTTTGTTTGAATATGCTTGGAATCGTTCCTGGTTCATTGCTCATGGGTATGCTTTCAGATAACTTAATTTCACAGGGTGTTGAAAACCCATACACACTTCTACTTGTGGCTTTCAGTGTTATGTTTCTAATATTAGGGCCTTTATTTTATTACTTAGCAGGCAGATATTACGAGTCAGATAAAGCAAAGCTTGCTGAAAAGTTTGGCTAAGATTTAAAGCTCATCAAATAAGAAATCTTTGAGAACTGGCATATGTGCTTTGATATCTTCTTTTTGACCGAAAGTGTGACCTAATTTTGACATTGTAAAAGCTTGATATGGGACATTATTATCTTCTAAAGCTTGCTTCATTAGGTCCATATGAACGATAGGAGAAATTGGGTCTTGAAGACCATGCCACATTAATATTCTTGATTTCATTTTGTCGGCATTAAAAACAGGCGAAAAGTCTACTAGCACCTTTTGATCATCACCCCAGAATTCTTCACCTAATTCGTCATAATCATCTTGCCTTGTATAAATACTCTCATCACTTCCATCTCTGAGTATAAGCATGTCATAGAC
>NYSP01000020.1 GCA_002683115.1 Gammaproteobacteria bacterium | reverse complement strand
TTAACTTTAATTGTTGTAGCTCTAGTTGTTTTTGTTGAAAACGCTCAAAGGAAAATAACAGTTAATTACGCACAAAGACATCAAGTTAGAGGAATGATTCAAGCACCATCAAGTTTTCTACCATTAAAACTTAATATGTCAGGAGTTATACCAGCAATATTTGCAAGTACTTTTTTGCTGTTCCCTGCAACTCTATCCTCTTGGTTTGGAAATATTGAGGGACTTGGTGGATTGCAAGAATTTGCGCTTTATCTCAACCCAGGTCAACCTCTTTACATTCTTTTATTTGTGATATTAATTGTTTCTTTTTGCTACATTTGGCTCGCACTTACATTTAGCTCTAATGATATGGCAGAAAATTTAAAGAGAAGTGGTGCCTACGTTCCAGGAATAAGACCAGGTGATCAAACTGCAACATTTATAGATACAATTTTATCCCGACTAACAGTTTTTGGAGCATTTTACTTGTCTCTTGTATGTATATTGCCATTGATCTTGATCAATAGCTTTGGGATATCTTTTTATCTTGGAGGGACATCAGTACTAATTGTTGTTGTAGTGATGCTAGATTTGCAAAGACAAATACAATCATATGTTATGAGCCAACAATATGCATCTATCCTAAAAAATGCTAATATTTCGGGCTCAAAAAAGAGTAGAAGAAGATGAAAGTAAGATCGTCAATAAAAAAGATATGCAAAGATTGCAAAGTTGTGAAGAGAACAGGAACTCTCTTTGTTATTTGTAAAACAAATAAAAGACATAAACAGAGACAAGGATAATGGCTAGAGTTGGCGGAATAAACATACCAGATAACAAACACGTTGATGTTTCACTTACGCATATTTATGGTATTGGCAGAAGAACGGCTCAAGAGATTTGCGATAAATTAAAAATCAAGTACTCAAAAAAAGTATCAGAACTTAGTGAAGATCAGCTAGATAAGATAAGAGACGAATTAAAAGCTTTTCAAATTGAAGGTGACCTTAGAAGAGAAATTAATTTCAACGTAAAAAGACTTATGGATTTAGGTTGTTACAGAGGCATAAGACATAGAAAAGGACTACCTTTAAGAGGTCAGAGAACAAAAACCAATGCAAGGACAAGAAAAGGCCCAAGGAAGCCAATTAAAGCATAGAAATGGCTGGTAAGAAGAAAACAAAGAGAATAGTTACTGATGGAATAGCTCACGTAAAAGCATCTTTCAATAACACAATAGTAATGATTACTGACATGGGTGGTAATGCTCTGTGTTGGGCAACCTCTGGTGGCGCTGGATTTAAAGGATCCAGAAAAAGTACGCCTTTTGCTGCTCAAATTGCAGCAGAGAGAGCTGGAAATATGGCAAAAGAGTTAGGAATGGTAAATCTAGAAGTAAGAGTGAAAGGGCCTGGTGCTGGAAGAGAATCTTCAATTAGAGCTTTAAATGCTTGTGGCCTAAGAATTAATAAGATTACAGATGTTACGCCTCTTCCACACAATGGATGCAGGCCTCCAAAAAAGAGAAGAGTATAATGGCAAGATATAGAGGACCAAGATTAAGACTTTCTAGAAGAGAAGGTACAGATTTAATGCTTACGTCAGGCACTAGAGCAATTGAATCAAAGTGCAAATTTGAAAACAAGCCAGGGAATGCAATGTCACGTGGTCGATTATCAGACTATGGCACACAGCTAAGAGAAAAGCAGAAAGTAAAAAGAATGTATGGATTGTTAGAAAAACAATTCAGAAACTACTATCTCAAAGCTGCAAAGTCCAAAGGTAATACGGGTGAAAACTTATTAAATTTATTAGAAACAAGACTGGATAATGTTGTATATAGAATGGGATTCGGTGTAACTAGGGCTGAGGCTCGTCAAATGGTTTCTCATAAATCAATAAATGTGAATGGCAAAGTTGTGAACGTACCTTCTTACAATGTTAAACCAGAAGACGAGGTATCAGTAACTGATAAATCAAAGGAACATCTAAGAATTAAAGCAGCTGTTGAACTTGCAAAATCAAAAGATAAAGCAAGCTGGCTGGAGGTTAATTTTGATGAGATGAAAGGAAAGTTTTTGAGCTATCCAGACAGAAGTGAGTTAAGTTCAGAGATAAACGAAAACTTAATTATTGAGTTGTACTCAAAATAATAGAGGTAATTATGGAAGATAAGTTGAATGTTTTAGCGCCAGAGGTGGCAAGAGTAGATGAATTAGATAAAAATAATCTAAGAGTTGTTCTGGAGCCATTTGAAAGAGGCTTTGGATATACAATCGGTCACAGTTTGAGAAGAATAATGCTGTCTTACATGCCAGGTGCAGCTGTAACAGAAGTAAAAATAGATGGTGTTTCTCATGAATATGGAACAATTGAAGGAATTAAAGAAGATATCTTAGATGTTCTTTTAAATCTTAAAGACATGGCTATTAAATTAGATGGTCCGTCCGAAGCAGAAGTTAAGCTCGAAACAAAAACTCCAAAAACTATAACTGCGGGAGATCTAGATTTGCCTGCTGGAGTTGAAGTAATGAACCCTGATCATGTAATTGCAACTCTAGTAGAGCCAAAGAAAGTTTCAATGACAATGAAAATAAAAACTGGTATTGGTTATGTTCCTGCAGAACAAAACAAAGATAAAAGTATTGATTCATTACATTTAGATGCAATATTTTCCCCAGTTAAAAGAGTTAACTATAAAGTTGAAAATACAAGAGTTGAGAACAGGACTGACCTCGATAAATTAATTCTTGATCTAGAGACAGATGGAACAATTGATGCGAAACAGGCAGTTAAATATGCTGCTACAATTATGCAACATCAACTTGCAGTGTTTGTTGATGAAGAACTAGTTTCCAGAAAAGAGAAAAGGAAAGATAAGTACGACTTTGATCCACTTCTGTTAAGATCTATCGAAGAATTAGAGTTAACAGTTCGTTCAACAAATTGTTTAAAAGCTGAAAATATTTTCTTGATAGGAGATCTTATACAAAGAAGTGAAATGGATCTTCTTAAAACGCCAAACCTTGGAAAAAAATCTTTAAACGAGATCAAGGATGAGTTAGCTTCAAGAGGTTTATCCATGGGGACCGTGCTTAAGAATTGGCCACCAATGTAATATGAGACATAGAAAGCTTAGTAGAAGATTCAGCAGGACATCATCACATAGAATTGCAATGATGAGAAATCTTGCTGCTTCTCTTATAGAGCACGAAATAGTAAAGACAACAGTCGAAAAAGGTAAAGAATTGAGAAGATTCCTGGAACCTCTCATTACCAGATCAAAAGTCGATAGTTTACATAACAGAAGGCAAGTAATTTCAGAACTTAATTCAAAAACAGCAACTTCAAAATTATTTTCAGATTTAGGACCAAGATTTTCTGAAACAAATGGCGGATATCTTAGGGTGATTAAAGCTGGTTTCAGAGAGGGTGATAAAGCTGATATGTGTTACGTTGAACTTACAATCCGTAATCAAGAAACTCAGGAAGAGATTACTGAGAACGAAGAAATTAAGACAGAGTCTTAAGCATTTGTCCTGTATAAGACTTTTTATTCTTTTTAATTGAGCTTATATTTCCCTCAGCAACTATATTTCCCCCACCGTCACCACCTTCCGGTCCCAAATCAATTACCCAATCCGCTAACTTAATAACATCTAAGTTATGTTCAATAACAATTACACTATTTCCCTTATTTACAAGCTTATTCAAAACATCCATCAGCATTTGAATATCATAAAAGTGTAGTCCTGTAGTAGGCTCATCAAGTATATAAAGGGTATTGCCTGTATCTCTTTTAGATAATTCTTTTGATAACTTTACTCTTTGTGCTTCTCCACCAGAAAGTGTATTAGCAGCTTGCCCAAGTTTTACATAAGAGAGACCGACTTCTTTGAGGGTAGATAGTTTTTTAAGCACTTGAGGAACAGCTTTAAAAAAATCTATTGCCTCTTCAACAGTCATCTCTAGAATCTCATGTATATTTTTGTTTTTAAACTTTATTTCTAGGGTATCGTCTCTGAAACGTTTTCCCTTGCAAACATCACATTCCACAAATAAATCAGGCAGAAAGTGCATTTCTACTTTTACCCAGCCTTCACCCCTACAATTTTCACATCTTCCGCCTTCGACATTAAAGCTAAATCTACCAGGCTTATATCCTCTCGTTCTTGATTCAGAAGTATTAGCGAATAACTCTCTAATGAAGGTAAATAATCCTGTATAGGTAGCTGGATTTGATCTGGGAGTCTTACCAATAGGGCTCTGGTCTATTGAAATCATTTTATCAATATTTTCTTCACCTATAATTTTTTTGAAATCAGTTTTCTCTGGCACTTTAGAATTATTAAGTTTTGAATTTATACCTGGTATCAACGTGTGATTTACAAGAGACGATTTTCCGGATCCTGAAACTCCTGTAATTGCTACTAATTTATTCAAAGGTATATCAATGTTTACATTATTTAGGTTATTAGTATTAGCGCCAGAAATGTAAATTGAGCTATTACTATCTTTTCTCTCAGTGTCTTTTAGAGCAATTTCACTCTCTTTTCTTAAATATTCTGCAGTAATTGATTTTTTTGATTTTGAGATGTCTTCTAAATTTCCTTCAGCAACAATTGAGCCACCATGTATCCCTGCACCTACACCCAAATCAATTATGTGATCCGCTGACCTTATCATTTCTTCGTCATGCTCAACTACGATCACTGTATTTCCAAGATCTCTTAATCTTAATAAAGTATTTATCAGTTTTTGATTATCTCTTTGATGAAGGCCTATTGATGGTTCATCTAAAACATATATAACGCCAACAAGACCTGAACCTATTTGACTTGCTAACCTAATTCTTTGCGCTTCGCCGCCAGATAGCGTATTTGCCCCTCTTGATAGATTTAAATAATCTAAGCCAACATCTTTTAGGAATGATAGCCTTGTTGTAATTTCTCTACATATCTTTTCTGCTATTTCAGACCTATTGCCCTCTAAGTTAAGATCCTCCACTATTTCCAGTGCGTCAACGATTTTTAATTCACTAACTTCAGGCAAACTCATCCCATCTACAAATACATTTCTTGAAATCTCATTTAACCTTTGCCCCTTACAAGTCTCGCAAGTTTTCTCTGAAATATAAGAGCTAATTTTTTCTCGGATAAAGTAAGAATCAGTTCTTTCAAATTGTCTATTTAGAGAGGGAATCACCCCTTCAAATTTCTCTTTAACCTTTTTATTTGTGCTTAAATCATCAAACGTAATTTCCTTTTTAGTTCCCCAAATAATAATTTTCTTTGTATCATTTTTTAGGTTTTCCCATGATTTGTTTATATCTTCTCCAAGATGATTCAGAAGCCCGATAAGTTTGCTCTGGTAATAAGGAGTATTCCATGGCTCTATACATCCCTGGGCAATACTTAGGTTTTTATATTTAATAATTTTATCTTCATCAAAATATGAATTCACGCCTAACCCATCACACTCTCCGCAAGCACCACTTGGATTGTTAAATGAGAAGATTTTAGGCTCAAGCTCTTGAATAGAAAAATTACATTTTGGGCAAGCATGCTTATTAGAGAGACGGTATTCATTTGACTTCCCAGCAATATCCACACTCCCTTTAGAGAAGCGTAAGGCCGTTTCAATTGATTCTGTGAGCCTTTGCCTGCAATCGTCACTTTCATCAATTACGAGTTGATCAACTAAAACTGAAATATTATGTTTCTTATTTTTTTCCAGAAGAGGGACTTTGTTTATTTGATATATTTCTTGATCTATTCTGACTTTTGAAAAACCCTCTGCCATTAATTGGCTTAATAATTCCAAATGTTCACCTTTACCGTCCATGACGATAGGCGAATAAACTGATATTTTTTCACCTAACTCTTTTTTAATTGTGTCTTTTACCATAGAAACTACAGGCTTTGCGTTTAGTTCTAAATTATGGTCTGGACATTTAGGTATCCCAACTCTGGCAAATAATAATCGTAAATAGTCATGTATTTCAGTGATTGTACCTACAGTCGATCTTGGATTATGGGAAGTTGATTTTTGTTGTATGGATATCGAAGGTGATAGCCCCTCAATAGATTCAAGATCAGCCTTATCCATGACAGAAAGGAATTGCCTTGCATATGTAGATAACGACTCAACATACCTTCTTTGGCCTTCAGCATAAATTGTATCGAAAGCTAGTGAAGATTTGCCTGATCCAGAAAGACCTGTAATTACAGTTAGCTTATCTCTAGGAATTTTTAGAGATATATTTTTTAAATTGTGTGCTTTTGCACCTTTGATTTCAATAAACTTCAAATTGATAACTCGATTTGGAAAAAAGTATTATAGAATATATATATGTCAAACGGCCTAAATAAAGTACTAATTATCGGAAACCTGGGAGCTGATCCGGAAATAAAATATACACAAGCTGGAAGCCCAGTTGCAAACTTNTCTATCGCTACATCAGAGAGATGGAAAGACAAGACTACAGGTGAGCAAAAAGAACAAGTTGAATGGCACAAAGTGGTCATATTTGGAAGGCTNGCTGAGATAGCAGAGCAATATTTAAAAAAAGGTTCAAAAATTTTTGTAGAAGGAAAATTACAAACCAGAGACTGGGAGGATTCTGAGGGAAAGAAAAGATATACCACAGAAGTGATAGCAAGAGAGATGACTATGCTTGATTCAAGAGGAGATGTGGATTCAAGTTCAAATTCAGCAAGCTCACCAGCACCAAAACAAGATAATGATAAGTTTGAAGAGGATATTCCCTTTTAAACTTTCCTAACAATAATAGAACCGTTAGTTCCACCAAAACCAAAAGAATTAGATAGAAAACAATTTATTTCTTTTTCGATATTTTTTTGCAAAATAGGAAAGTCTTCTGCATTTGGATCAAGCTCAGTAATATTGTGGCTACCACATAGAAAATTATTATTCANCATCATTAAGGAATAAATAATTTCGTGCACACCAGCAGCACCTAATGAATGCCCTGTTAAAGATTTAGTTGAAGAAATAGGAGGAATATCNTTGCCAAAAACTTCCTTAATTGCTTCTAATTCTGTTATGTCTCCAACAGGTGTACTTGTGCCATGAGTATTAATGTATTCAACCTCTTCTAAACCATTCAAGCCTTCCATGCATCTCTTTGCTCCCTCTCCTGATGGACTTACTAAAGAGAAGCCATCCGATGTTTCATAACAAGANATAATTTCACCATAGATTTTTGCTCCTCTTTTTTGAGCAGATTCTAAAGATTCAAGTATTACTATGCCACCGCCACCAGATGGGATAAATCCATCACGGTTAATATCATAAGGTTTAGAGGCAGATATTGGGTTATCGTTGCTCTTTGTGCTTAATGCTCCCATTGCGTCAAACATAATTGATCCAGACCAATGATCGTCTTCTGCACCTCCGGCAATGACAACATTTTGCTTACCGTTTCGAATGAGATCAAAACCATAAGATATACAATGCAGGCTTGTAGAACAGGCAGATGCTATTGAAAAAGATAGCCCNTTGGTTTCAAAAAATGTCGATATTGCTGCTGATGTAGTATTGCCCATAGTTCTCGTAACTGAATAGGGACCAATTCTTTTTAACCCTTTTTCCCTTATTGCATTATTAACCCTATGTATTTCTCTACTNGATCCTGTCCCAGACCCAACAATAACAGCAACATCATCGCTAGCTATACGTTCTTTAGTGTGTCCAGAATCAGAAATAGCTTCTTTTGCTGATAAAAATGCATACGCAGAAGTTTCGCTCATAAATCTGAGCATTTTCCTATCAATTTGTCCTAAATCTGGATCTACCTGACCTGATACATGACAGCNCATACCATTATCGATGTAATCTTGGTTGGTTGAAATGCCAGATTTAGATTGAAGTAAAGAATCCAATACCTCAGTCTTGTCATTACCAAGACAAGAGATAATGCCTATACCTGTGATTACTACTCTATTCATGCAACAAGTGTCTCCCTTAAGAAAATCTTTAAACTTTCTAGCTTATCTAGTTTAATAAATCTTTCAGTGTATTCAATGCAATCATCTATAGCCTCATCGCGCGCTTTTCTCGCATTTTCAAAGCCATTTTTGCTTTCTATCAATTTATTCACTGCATAATAATCACCTGATTCAATCAACTTATTAATTTGTGCTTTTTCTATTTCATCAACAGAGTTAAAAAGAAATATTGCTGGTAAAGTTAGTTTTCCTTCATTTAAATCTTTAAATTTTGCTTTTCCTGTTTTGTCACTATCTAAAAAGTCACTAAGATCATCATTAATCTGAAATGCTTTTCCAAATGCAAGTCCTAGAGATTGAAGATGCGATTGATCTTCATTGTTGAAACTCATCTCAATCCCAAGACATTTAAGTATCCCCGAGAAAAGAACTGCTGTTTTCTTTTCAATGACATCATAATATTCTGACTCTGAAACAATTCCTTCTTTGTGAATTTTTAATTGATTGAATTCGCCTTCAATTAGTTTTTCTGCACACCTTATAAGCTCGTCAGCAATATCAGTATTATCTAATGAATTGAGTGCTTGAAATGTTTTTGTNTATAGAAAATCTCCGTAGAGGACTGCTTTCTTGAGTCCCCATTTCTTCACCACAGTAGGTTTATTTCTTCTAATATCTGCTTCATCAATAATATCGTCATGTATAAGTGTTGAAAGATGGATTAATTCTGCGGCTGCAGACAGCTCCAGGAGCTTATTATGCTTTACTCCTATTTCATTTCCATAGTGATAAATTATTTTTGATCTGACAAATTTGCCAGTATTACTTAGAACATAGTCATTTATTTCATTAATATCATGATTTTGAGATATTGTGATATTCACCATTTTCGCCTTTACTTCCAGCAAAAATTCAGTTAAATTTTGTTCCTCAATATTTGGCATAACTATATTTTAAGAAATGTACGCAATTATAGACACAGGAAATCAACAAGAAAAAGTTGAAGTTGGAACTTTAATCGAAGTTGATTACATAGCAGACGCAAAAAAAGGCGATAAAATCAATTTTGATAAGGTGCTTCTTTTGTCTGATGGAAAATCTCCTGTAGTTGGCCAACCACATATTAAGAAAGCATCTGTGTCAGGCAAGGTTGTAAGCCAAGACAAAAAAGATAAAGTTTATGCAATTCAATTTAGAAGAAGAAAAGATTCTAAAAGAATTGTTGGACATAGAAGAAAAGTAACTACAATAAACATAACAGAGATTAAAAATGGCACATAAGAAAGCAGGCGGATCAAGTAAAAACGGTAGAGACTCGAATCCAAATTTCTTGGGTGTTAAGAGATTTGGTGGTCAAAAAGTAAATGCTGGCGAAATTCTTGTAAGACAAAGAGGCACTAAATTTCATGCTGGCCTGAACGTTGGTAAGGGCAGAGATGATACGCTTTTCGCACTCAAAACTGGTGAAGTCGAATTTAAAGTAAAAGGCGAAAATAAAAGAAAATTCGTTAATATCAACCCCACTAAATAATCACAATGGCTTTTATTGATGAAGCCAGAATCATAGCAATATCTGGAAAAGGTGGTAATGGCTGCTTAAGCTTTAGGCGCGAAAAATATATCCCAAGAGGTGGCCCTGACGGTGGCGACGGTGGCGACGGTGGCGACGTTATTGTTGAACTCGATAGCAACCTAAATTCTTTAAACAACCTAAAAGGAAAAAAAATATTTCAAGCACAAGCAGGCAAAGGTGGCTCAGGAAAAAATATGAGAGGTGAGTCAGGCGAGGATCTAATAATTTTAGTGCCAAGTGGAACAGTAATTTATTCTGAGAATACTGGGGAGCTGATAGGGGAAATTGATGAAGAAAATCAGAAGATATTAATTGCTAAGGGTGGTAAAGGAGGACTTGGTAATGCTCGATTTAAATCTTCAACTAATCAAGCTCCTAGAAAAATAACCAATGGCGAAGACTCTGATACAAGAGAAATATTACTTGAGCTAAGGCTAATTGCTGATGTTGGTCTTTTAGGTTTACCAAATGCGGGAAAATCCACACTGATTAGCAAAATAACAAATTCGAAATCAAAGATTGGTTCTTATGCTTTTACAACATTAGATCCGGAACTTGGGGTTATGGAGAATGAAATGAAAAAAATTACAATTGCAGANTTGCCAGGAATTATAGAGGGAGCTTCAAAAGGATCAGGGCTTGGAACTAAATTTTTGAAGCANGCTTATAGAACAAAATTTTTACTGCATCTTGTTGATGGTACTGAAGAAGTTAATGAAGCACTTAAATCTTATTCAGTGATAGAGAAAGAGTTAGAGGAATTTCATTTAGATTTTTCAGATCAGCAAAGATGGATTTGTNTAACAAAAACAGATTTGATCGAAGCTGATGAGCTATCTAGTTTAGTAAATGTATTTCAAGAACATTTTCCAAATACACCCATTTATCCAATTTCTTCAGTCTCAAATGATGGAATTGATATTCTTAGAGAAAACTTATTTAAACAGATTTAATCTGCTTATTCATTCTGCTTTTAAGTCTAGCTGCTTTATTTTTATGAATTACGCCTTTACTCACCATCTTATCAACTGTTGATTGTGCAGCTTTAAACGTCTCATTAACATTTTTATCTTTAGCTTCAACAGATTTTGCTGTAGCTTTCATAGCAGTTCGCACCATAGATCTTTGGGCATGCTTTAATTCATACCTTTTTTTATTCTGTCTGGCTCTTTTGTCAGCCGATTTTGAATTTGCCATTAATATTTCCTTTTAGCTTGGTGGAGGCGGCGGGATTCGAACCCACGTCCGTCATCACTTTCCCCTAGCTTCTACATATTTAGATTCATCTATTAATTTCAACTTTAGTATAGCCTGATGATCAAGACATACTAAGCATAGTCCTTAATTTCGCTTTATAGTTGGACAAGCTATAAAACTACTCCTACAAAATGACTATTATCAAATGTTGTAGGTCACAAATGATAACAGGTTGGCATTAAGCTGCCAATCTATAGTTGTAGTTATCTGCAACTAAATTTTTTAAACAAATTTTAACGAGTTGTGTTTATGCTCGATATGCACGTTGGGTTCTGCGTCAGACGTCAAAGCCAAATACGCCCCCGGACCGCAAATGATAATGTTTATTTATAGTTTTTTAAAGCCCTTTCTTGGTCTCTTTGAATGTCGGCAACTTTTTTGCTCATTTTTTTGTCTATGTTCTTTTTACCTCTTGCGAGAGCTATTTCTAATTTAGCTAGATTTCCTTTCCAAAATAATTTGACTGGTACACAAGTTTGACCTTTAGCCGATATAGCNAAAAGAATTTTTTCCACCTCTTTTTTGTTCAAAAGTAATTTTCTAAATCGGTTTGGGTTAGCGAGGTCTTTTTGATTTATATAGCTNGCTGGATCAATTCTTGCCCCAACAAGAAAAAGTTCTCCTTTAATGTCTTTAATATAGGCTTCCTTAATATTTAATTTACCCTCTCTTAAAGATTTCACCTCCCAGCCCTCCAACATTAAGCCGGCAACAAAGGTTTCCTCCAGAAAAAAATCAAATCTGGCTTTCTTATTTGTNGCGACAGTCTTACTATTCATTAATATGATTCTACAAGATAAGGTAAAAACATTTTGTTATTTAGGCCTTATGCCATTTATTTTTATTCCAATAGTATCTTGGATTTCACCAAACTTAGCTTTCGATTACCACCTAATCACAATATTTTTTTCTTGGTCTTTATTAATGGCGATCTTTATGTCCGGAACTTTATGGGGCCTTTCATTGAAACTAAATAGATCAATAGTTCCATCNATATTTATTTTCGGTNTGTTATTTCTAATTTATTTGAGCAATATTTTTCTAGGTATCAAATATTTAATTTTTATCTTGATTGCGTTATTGATAATTTATGAAATTATCCAAAGATATGAAAAAGAATTGATTCTTGAGTTTGATTGGTATCAAGAATTAAGATTTTATCTCACTTTCTCAATAAGAATTTGCCATTTGTTAATGATTGCGTTTATATTTACATACCAATAAAAAAAATATGGCATCTCAATCAAGTCAATGGAATAACAATACAGCTTTCTTGCTTGCAGCAACAGGCTCAGCTGTTGGCTTGGGAAACATATGGGGTTTTCCNTATAAAGCAGGTGAAAACGGCGGAGGTTTGTTTGTGCTGCTCTATATTTTCTTTGTTATTACATTAGGTCTCCCTGTATTCATGGCAGAGGTGTTTATAGGTAAGAAAGGTAAAAGCAATCCAGTTTCATCAATAGAATCATTAGCCAAAAGTTCGAATTCATCAACAAAATGGAGCATTGTCGGTTATGGCGGTATACTCGCAAGTTTAATAATTGCAGGTTATTACGCTGTAATAGCAGGTTTTGTTATTAATTATGGCTTTATTTCAGCTTCGGGTGTTGAGGCAGGAGCAGCTGCAGCCATCTATGAAGCAGAGAAAGCAGGTTTCTGGGAGATGACTTTTTGGTTCTCGCTTTTTCTTTTTACTTCAGGTTTTGTTGTTGCAAATGGTATAGACAAAGGTATTGATAAGGCAATGAGATTCTTATTGCCAATGTTATTTGTGCTAGTAATCGCAATGGTTGGCTATGGTGCTGTTGCTGGTGATTTTTCTAAGGGCTTGAATTATCTATTTTCATGGAAAGCTGAAGACTTTTCTGCTGGCACAGTTCAAGCAGCAATAGGACAAGCCTTCTTCTCTATGAGTATAGGAATGGGAACACTAATGGCATTTGGCTCTTATATGCCATCAGACCAAAAAGTTTCAAAAGCTTCAGCTGTAGTTGTTACAGCTGACACNGGAGTTGCCTTGCTAGCTGGTTTGGCTATTTTCCCACTTGCATTAGGTTTGGGTTTCTCACCAAATGCTGGAGATACCTTAGTATTTGTAACTATGACCGAAGTATTTGCTCAGCTTGGTTCAATAGGNCAGTTTATCGGTCCTTTATTTTACTTTTTACTGGCAGTTGCTGCTTTCAGTTCAATGATCTCTATTCTTGAGCCAAGTGTTGCCTTTTTATCACAAAAACATTCAATGACTAGAGTCAAAGCAACTTCATACGTCGTCGCTTTTTGTTTCTTGCTTTCACTTGTGAGTGTCGCAGGACACAATGTTTGGAATAATGTTTCAATTGGTGCACTCGATAATCCTTTTGAAGCTATGAAATATTTTGCAGACGATTTCTTGCTGCTATTGGTTGGTACTGGAATGTCAATTTTTGTAGGCTGGAGATTAGAAAAAGTTATTGATGCTGATGTTATGGGGATTCAAAATCAAGGACTTATGAATTTATGGGTGTTTATTCTGAAATATGTGAGCCCAATATTCCTGATGGTAATTTGGACTTTAGGAAATTTACAAATTCTCTTTGGTATAAGATTCTTCTAATTTAAATTTTAAGAACTATAACTTCCTTCATTAAGCCTGAATCATCGAATATTATTTTTACTTTGCGCTCNAAATCGATTTCATCACCTGTACTGATTTTGTAGAGGTAATTCCAGACATTCTTTTCAAAGAAATTTTCAAATGATGGTTGCCCTAAAACAAAACTAACTTGGTCTTTTGTCATGCCCACTTCTAATTTATCTAAATCTTCTTGTGTAAAGACTGTGCCTTGTGTAATAGTGACTCTGTATAGGTCAGTAGACGAGCAAGAAAATAGTATTAGAGATATAATAACAACCAGTAATTTTTTCATTTGAGATAGAATAAATGTTATGAGCGATAAAACCAATACAAATTTAAAAGAAGCTGGCTTAAAAGCCACTTTGCCNCGTATCAAAATTTTAGAAATACTTCAAAGAACTTCAGGAACGGAAGATCATTTCACGGCTGAGGAAATTTACAAAGAACTTGTGTTGAATAACTATGATGTTGGTTTAGCAACTGTATATAGAGTATTAACACAGTTTGAAAATGCTCGCATAGTTGTGAAACATCAATTTGAATCTAATAAGTCAGTTTATGAATTAAATGATCCATTGAATCATGACCACATGGTTTGCGTTGATACTGGNGAAACTACTGAATTCTATGACGAAGAGATTAAAAATAAACTTCGAGAAATAGCTTTGAANCACGGTTATGAGTTATTGGATCAAAGTATAATTTTGGATGTAAAAAAAATAAAAAACAAAAATGACTGATCAAGATCAAAAAAATTCTAATGAAGTAGAAGAAGAGGTTCAGACCGAAGATTCACAAGAAGAAGTTAATTCAGAATTAAATAATTTAACTTATGAAGAACTACTTGAAGAAGTAGATAAAAAGAAAGAGGAAACTTTGAGAGCTGTAGCTGAGCTTGAAAACTACCGAAGAAGAACTTCTAACGAGTTAACGAATGCTTTGAAATATGCCAACTCAGAATTATTGCTAGCTATTATTCCAATCATTACTTCATTAGAAAAGGCTACAACTGATTTAGAAGATGCTGAAAAAATTGACAAAGAGGGGGTTTTGTTAATTTTAGATTCTTTTGAAAAAACACTTGAGAATTTCAATATAGTTCCCATAAATCCATCAGGGCAAGAGTTTGACCCAGAAAAGCATGAAGCTGTTTCAACGGTCAACAACCCTGGGGAGAAAGACAATTTTGTGACAAATACCCTTGAGAGGGGGTGGACGCTTAATGAAAGAGTCGTCAAACCTGCTCTTGTCGTAGTAAACAAAAAGTAGTTTACGCTTTTTTTAAATAGGAATAATTATGGGNAAAGTAATAGGTATAGATTTAGGAACAACAAATTCATGTGTCTCTGTTATGGAAGGCTCAGAGCCTGTGGTTATACCAAACGCAGAGGGAAACAGAACAACACCATCCGTAGTAGCTTATGCAGCTGATAAGCAAGTTTTAGTTGGACAAGCTGCAAAAAGACAAGCTGTTACAAATCCAGAAAAAACTTTATTTGCTGTAAAGCGATTGATTGGTAGAAAATTTGAAGACGAGGTAATCCAAGAAGATATGAAGTCAGCACCTTATGGGATTGTCAAAGCAGAAAATGGAGATGCTTGGGTTGAAGTAGATGGTAANAAAATGGCTCCACCTCAAGTATCCGCTGAAATATTGAAAAAGATGAAAAAAACTGCGGAAGATTATTTNGGTGCAAAAGTTGATGGAGCTGTTGTCACAGTTCCTGCATACTTTAATGATTCTCAAAGACAGGCTACAAAAGCAGCTGGTAAAATTGCTGGGCTAGAAGTCAAAAGAATTATTAATGAACCAACAGCAGCCGCCCTGGCATTTGGATTAGATAAGTTAAAGAAAGATGGTGTTATAGCTGTATATGACCTTGGTGGTGGAACATTTGATATATCTATCATTGAGATGACAAATGTTGATGGAGAGTACCAATTTGAAGTTATATCTACTTCTGGTGATACACACTTAGGTGGAGAGGATTTTGATCTGATTTTAATAAATCATTTTATAGAAGAATTTAAAAGTGAATCTGGTTTTGATTTAAATACTGATCCAATGGCTTTGCAAAGGCTAAAAGAAGCGGCTGAAAAAGCTAAAATTGAGCTGTCAACAACAGATCAAACAGAAGTAAATCTCCCTTACATCACAGCAGATGCAAGTGGACCAAAGCATTTTGTTCATAAAATTACCCGAGCAAAGCTTGAATCGTTAGTTGGTGATCTAGTTAAAAAGAGTATGGATCCACTTAAAACAGCTCTTAAGGATGCAAAATTAGCACCTAAAGATATCGATGAAGTCATACTTGTGGGTGGCCAAACAAGGATGCCAATGGTGCAAAAAGCAGTAGCAGATTTCTTTGGTAAAGAAGCACGTAAAGACATTAACCCTGACGAGGCAGTTGCTTTAGGAGCTGCAACACAAGGAGCCGTATTAAGTGGAGAAAGATCTGATGTGCTATTGCTTGATGTAACACCACTTACATTAGGCATAGAGACTTTAGGTGGTGTTCTAACCCCAATGATCGAAAAGAATACAACTATCCCTACTAACAAAAGCCAAGTTTACTCAACTGCAGAAGATAATCAGACTGCAGTTACAGTTCACGTGCTACAAGGTGAGAGAAAAAAGGCATCAGATAATAAATCACTAGGCCAATTCAACTTGACAGATATTCCGGCAGCACCTAGAGGTACACCACAAATTGAAGTTACTTTTGATATTGATGCTAACGGAATAATTAATGTTTCAGCAAAAGACAAATCAACTAATAAAGAGCAGTCCATAACAATACAAGGTGGCAGCGGCTTATCTGATGAAGAAATCGAAAAAATGGTAAAGGACGCAGAATTAAATGCGGAAGAGGATAAAAAGTTTGAAGAACTTATTGCTTCTAGAAACATGGCAGATGGGCTCGCAAGCTCAACAAAAAAAGCAATGGAAGAAGCAAAAGATGATCTTACAGAGGATGAAACAAAATCATTAACTGAAGCAATAGAGAAGGTAGAAAGTGCATGTAAAACAGAAAGTAAAGAAGAAATTGATAAATCTGTAGAGGAATTATCTAAAATTGCACAACCTCTTTCAGACAAGCTTTTCAAAAAAGCAGCGCCGGAGACCTCTGAAGAAGCTGAGTCAGATGATAAATCTGAAGAAGCCGTTGACGCAGAGTTCAAAGAAGTCGACGATGAAAAAGAAAAATAATCGTGAAAAGGGATTATTACGAAATTCTTGGAGTTGACAGAAGCGTATCTGAATCTGATCTGAAAAAAGCATTTAAAAGGCTTGCTATAAAGTATCATCCCGATAAAAATCCAGGTAACAAAGAAGCTGAGGAAAAGTTTAAAGAAGCCGCTGAAGCTTATGAAGTTCTGAGCGATCAAGCTAAAAGACAAACCTATGATCAATTTGGTCATCAAGGTGTTAACAGTAATTTTGGCCAATCAGGCTTTCAAAACGTAGATATCAACGACATTTTTAACAATATCTTTGGAGACGAAATATTTGGGGACATATTCGGTGACATTTTTGGTCGAGCCGGAACAAGAAGGCCGCCAAGAGGAAGGAATATTCAAATGGCATACGAAATGACTCTTGAAGAAGCTGTTTTTGGTAAAGATGTAGAAATCAGACTTCCAAATTCTAATAAAAAAGTTTCCGTAAATATCCCTGCTGGTGTAGATACTGGAAATAAAATTAGATTATCAGGCGAGGGCGAGCCAAGCCAATATGGTGGTGAGAATGGAGATCTATTTATAGTTGTTCAAGTTTCTAAACATGAGCTTTTAGAAAGAGAAGGTAACCATTTATATTGTGAAGTTCCTATTAGAGTTGACCAAGCAATTCTTGGATCAGAAATTGAAATACCAACATTGACAAAGAAAGTTCTTTTAAAAATTCCACCAGAGACTCAAACAGGAAAAATTTTTAAATTACGAGATATGGGAGCAGGCTCACTTAGAGGCAAGACAACAGGCGACTTGTTTGTTCGTGTTGTTGTGGAAACACCATCAAAACTCTCACCAAAACAAAAAAAATCAATCCAAGCTGCATTCGAAGATATAGATAGTAACTTTCAAGAATCCTCAGACTTTAGCAATAAAATCAATAGAAAATATCAATGATAAAAGTATGCCTTTATGGTGCTTCTGGGAAAATGGGGCATTCATTTATAAGCGAATCGCTAAAAGATGGAGAAGTTGAGGTAACCAATTTTATCGTCAAATCAGATTCAAAATTTTCTAATGTAGATTTAGGCAAAGATTTCGAAGAATTAAAGGGAAAAAAATACTCTTCATCTCCTCATGAAGCATTCGATTTGATTGTTGATTTTGCAACAGCTGATGATGTTTTTGGCAGAATAGAAAATTTTAAATCTTTAAAAAAGCCAGTAATCTTCTGTTCCACAGGTGTTAGTGATGCTGATATATTAACTCTCAAGAACTTATCCTCTGAAATTCCAATTTTTATTGCTCCCAATACTTCTATATACATAGGCCTCATACAAAATTTTTTAAAAAAATTGAGTCGAATGCCTTTTAATCACGAAATCAAGATTACAGAAAAACATCATGAGTCAAAAAAAGATCAGCCATCAGGTACCGCAGTTGAATTAGCAGACAATCTTAATGCTGAAAAAGAAAGTATTGAGAGTATAAGAGAAGGAAATGATGGAAATTGGCATAAAATTCAATTAATTTCAGATTTAGAAGAGCTTGAACTTACACATATTGCCTCAAACAGAACTATTTATGCACAAGGTGCATTAAAAATCGTTAAATGGTTTTACCAAAAGCCTAAAAACCTTTATTATATGCAGACCTTAATTGAAGACTTATATGAGTAAAGTAAACATAAGCATAGAAGAGCTATTTGAGCTTGGTGCACATTTTGGACACAGAAAGAGATTCTGGAATCCCCATATGGAGGATTATATATTCTGTGAAAAGAATAATATTCACATAATTGATCTATATAAAACCCAAGAAAAGATTATTGAAATTTACGAAACTTTTAGACAGTTATCTTCTGTTGGAAACAAAATTATGGTGGTTGGTACTAAAAGGGTAGCCTCCAGTTATGTGGCTGACTTTGGTCAAAAAACAGGAATGCCTTATATTTCTCATAGATGGTTAGGAGGTATGCTCACAAACTGGAAAACAATCAAAGTTCCAATTAACAAATTACTTGAATACGAAGAAAATAAAGAATCAGGTCAGCTTGATACAATGATCAAAAAAGAAGCTGTAATGCTTGAAAAAGAAATGAAGAAATTATCTCTGGTCTTTGATGGAGTTAAAGAGATGAAAGGTTTACCAGATGCTTTGTTTGTAATTGATGTTGAAAGTGAAAAAATAGCAGTTCAAGAAGCACTCAAAATGGGAATTCCTGTGTATGGATTAGTTGACACCAATAGTAATCCAAATAATTTGACAAACTTCGTGCCTATAAATGATGACTCGTCTAAGACAATAAAATTTGTTTTGAACTTATTATCTGAAGCAATTCTTGAAGGGCAAGACTCAGCTAGAAAACAAGGACTTGTTCAAAAATTAGATGGCGATAAAGGACCAAAAGTGTTCTCTCTTAATACCTCTACTAAGTCAGTTTCCGTAAAACCAGTTGAAGAGAAGAAAGAAACCTCAGACAAAGCTGTCGAAGAAGAAGTCGAAGAGATAAAAGCTGAACCTGAAGCCAAAAAAGCAACAACTACCAAAAAAGCAACAACTACCAAAAAAGCAACAACAACCAAGAAAGCTACAACTACCAAAAAAGCACCTGCCAAGAAAGCAACAACAACCAAGAAAGCTACAACTACCAAAAAAGCACCTGCCAAG
>NYSP01000019.1 GCA_002683115.1 Gammaproteobacteria bacterium | reverse complement strand
GGCATTTTTAATAAGACCGATTTAACTGCAAAACAGCTCTCAAAAAGAGGAGGCCTACTTCATTGTTCAGTAAAAGAAGAAAAAGTTGATATTACCGGACAAGCTGCTCTCTATTTAAGAGGAACTTTGCAGCTTAATTAAAAACAAAAGCTAATTTTTTTCCAGTATCTAGATCAAAATATGATTCATTTGAAGAGATAACGCTAGAAAAGCAAATCAAAAACAGTAAATATGTAAAAAACTTATACATATTCTTAGGATATAATATTTTGATGAAAATTTTAAGAAGCGTATTAGCAGGATTTCTGTTTGTAATGGTCTTATATTTTCTATTCAATACATTCATAAGGGAAGAAGCAATGCCAAAAGTAAAACTTACAACATCCTATGGGGATATCGTGCTTGAGTTAGATCAAGAAAATGCACCAATTTCAACTGAAAATTTCATACAGTACGTTGAAAACGGATTTTATGATGAAACAATTTTTCACAGAGTTATTAATGGTTTTATGATTCAGGGAGGAGGACATCTTGAAGATATGACACCTAAAGATGACAAATTAGAACCAATTATGAATGAAGCCAATAATGGCTTACGCAATGATAGAGGCACAATTGCCATGGCAAGAACAGCTTATCCGCATTCAGCTTCTTCACAATTTTTTATCAATCACGTTGATAATGCTTTTTTAAATTTTAGAACCAGTCAAGTTGAAGAGGGTTGGGGCTATGCTGTATTTGGAAAAGTTACTGAAGGTCTAGATGTGGTTGACAAAATAGCTGACGTCCAGACTACTTCAGTACAGGGATATCAAGATGTACCTGTTGAAGCAATAAAGATTGTAAAAGCTGAAGTTATTGATTAAAGACTGATAGCCTTTTCTATTTCTTCTTGGGTTTCATATGGTTTAGACATATCTGCCCAGTCTATATCAAAGTTGTCCTCAAGCTCTGCATAACTTAGTACGCCAAGCTTTTCGTATTGTGGTTTGACTCTATCGGTCAGCAATCCAATTCTTTTGAGGTTTGGTACGATTTTTGTGAACAATAGGACTCTAAAATTTTGACCTTGAGCAGTATTTGCCGCAATTTCTTGTGCTTCTTCCGGTGTGTAATCAAGAAATCTTGAAATGACCTCACCAGAAATTAATCTGTTACGCATAACAACACAGGCTTCAAAGGCAAACTGTGCTCTCTCTTCAATTTCATCTTCTGATAAAGTTTTAAGGAAATCCTCTAAATAGTTAACACCAAAAGTCACATGTCTGGCTTCGTCTCTTATTACATAGTGCAAGAGCTGTTTCAGTAGGCCATCATTTAAAATGAATTTCATATTGTTGAAGGCAGCCAAAGCTAAGCCCTCAATAATAATTTGCATACCAATAAACTTAAGATCCCATCTTTCATCGGTAAGAATTTTATCCATTAATGATTTCAAACCTTTAGTTGCTGGATATTGAAAACCAATTTTCTCTTTTAGGTATCTGTTGAAGCCCTCTACGTGGCGTGCTTCATCAAAAGTTTGTGATGCAGCATACATTTTTGCGTTAAAAGTTGGTGCACATGAGACAAGTTGGGAAGCTACTAATAAAGCTCCCTGTTCTCCATGTAAGAACTGACTAAGGTTCCAGGAAACTTGATGCCTGTCCATTTGCAGTCTCTGCTCCATTGATAAGTCATCTAGACCCACAAGTTCTTCTGGCAATAATCTGAATTCTTGATTTACTAAAAACTCGTCTTTAGGAAAGTTCTCTGACCAATCGAGGTCAGTTGAAACGTTCCAGTTAAGTTTTTTTCCTAGTTCGTAGAGTTTCTTTATTCGATCATCAACAACTGTATAGTCCCAGTTATAAGAGCCAGTGAGTGGCGATTTAAAAATCTCATTAACACATTCAACTGCATCTTGTTCTTTTGGATCTATCTCCAAGTAATTTGTAACTTCTTGAGGCTGATTATCTACTATTTTGTTTTTCATGTTCTTTTAAGAAATACTAGTTTAATATATCCAAAATTATCGAGACAGACAAATGGGAAATAGATTAAATAATAAAGTTGCACTAATAACAGGCGGAGCAGCAGGTTTTGGCAAGGGTACTGCGGCTGTTTTTGCTCGAGAGGGAGCTAAAGTTTATATATCCGACATAAACAAAGAAGGCGGAGAAAAAGTTGCTGAAGAATTAGGTATTAATTTTCTTGAACATGATGTTACAGACGCAGACAGATGGCAAGAAGTCATAGAAGAAATTAAAACGAATGAAAACCAGCTAAATGTTTTAGTAAATAATGCTGGAATTGGTTATATGGGAGATGTTGAAGGTACTACAAATGAAGCCTGGGACATGGTTCATAAAGTTGATCTTGATTCAGTTTTCTATGGTTGTAAATATGCGCTTCCATTGATGCGTGATTCAGGCAATGGCTCAATTATCAATATCTCTTCAATTTCAGGTATTGTGGCTGGTCATAATTTCACAGCCTACAACAGTGCAAAAGCAGCTGTTAGACATTTGTCGAAATCAGTGGCTTTGCATTGTGCAAGAACTACAAAATTAGTTAGATGCAACAGCGTGCATCCAGTTTTTGCACGAACAGAAATATTAGAAGCTTTACTGAATGATACTTCTTCTGACATGCTCGCAAAACTTGAGAAGCAAATTCCTGTTAGAAAGCTTGCTGAAATAGAGGACATTGCCAATGCACTATTATTTTTAGCTTCTGATGAATCAAAAATGATCACGGGCACAGAGATTGTTATTGATGGAGGCTTATCTGCCCAATAATGAAATTAAATCAGTCATTTGAAAATACCCTGGATAGGTTGAAGCTTGAGCAGCTCGATACTTATCTTTATAGGTACAAAGGTAAAAATGCTGGTATCCAGAGAATCTATGGAGGTCAGGTTATAGCGCAAGCATATATCGCTGCTAATTCTACAATCGAAGAAGACAAACACCTGCATTCCCTCCATGCCTATTTTTTGCGACCTGGAATCATGAAACAGCCGGTACTTTTTAGTGTAGATCCTATTAGAAACGGTAGAAGTTTTTCAACAAGAACAGTTAAAGCAATTCAAAATAATGAGATTATTTTTACTATGACTGTTTCCTTTCAGAAAGATGAAGAGGGAATGTCACATAGTATTGATATGCCAAAAGTACCAATGCCTGAAGACCTTAAAGATGAAATTGAAATGCGCACAGAAGACATCGATAAAGTTCCAGAAGAGCTGAGACCATACTTCTTAAAAGAAAGAGAGTATTCAATTAAATGGGTTGAATGGAATGATGTTTTTGAACCAAAAGTTTTGCCACCGATAAGAAACGTTTGGCTAAAACCTAATGGTGTTATACCGCCAGGACGGGAAACGCATAATGCCTTTCTTGCTTATATCTCTGATTCGGGAATTCTTGCGCCAGCACTTTTTCCGCATGGCATTAGCTATATGTCGCCTGATCTCATGATGGCAAGTCTTGATCACACCATGTGGTTTCATAAACCAAATTTTGAGTTCAATGATTGGGTGCTTTATGCAACTGATAGCCCTTATACCGGAAACTCAAGGGGTTTAGGTAGAGGAACTTTCTTTTCTCGTGATGGAGAAGTGATAGCTTCTGTAACACAAGAAGGTCTTTTAAGAACTAAAACCAGATAACTCGGCTAAAAATAAGTCTACTTTTTCTGGCTTGATATCCGGGGTAATGCCACTGCCCAAATTAAAGACATAATTTGCTCTATTAAAGAATTTTGCTTTTATTCCCTTTGCTTTTTCGATTAATTCTGCATCGGATAAATGGAAATCTTTTGGATCAAAATTGCCTTGAATTGTTAAATCTTTGTCAATGTAATTATCGACTACATCTGCACAATCGAGATTAAGGTATTTAATTTTTGTATCTCCTAAGAAGTCAGCCAAAATTTTTCCTCTTGTATAAAGAATCAAAGGAATATCATTTGGTAATTGTTCAGCTATTTGATTAATGTAGCTCAATGAAAATTCACTATATTCTTCCTCAAGCATTCCTCCCCATGAATCAAAAATTTGTATGCACTCAGCACCTGCTTTTACCTGCTCTGCTATATACTCCTGAATTATAATTGTTAGCTCTTTTAAGTGAGAATGAGCAATATTTGAATCCGATTGGATAAAACTTTTGATAAGACTTTTATCGCTCGGTGACTGACCATAGAACATATATACCAAAAGAGTCCAAGGGCTACCGGTAAAACCTATCAATGGCACATTAATATTGGATTTAATCATTTTAGTAGCTTCAAAGACATAATCTAATTTTTGCATAGCTTGCTTTGAACTAAGTCTTAATGATCTATCCTTTAAAATCGAATTCTCAAAGACAGGCCCTTTGCCAGCTATAAATTCAACTGACAAGTTCATTGCATCTGGAATAGTCAATATATCTGTGAAAGTTATAGCTGCATCCAAAGGAAACCTTCTAAGTGGCTGCAATGTTAGCTCATTACATACTTCTGGTTTTTTTATCATTTCAAAGAAATCAGAGTAATTTTTGCGCACTTCCATATATTCAGGCAAATATCTGCCAGCTTGTCTCAAAAGCCAAATTGGAGCTCGAGCTTGATTATTTTCTCGTTTAAGCGCATCAAGAAAAATTTTATTTTGTGAAGTCATCAATAAATTTACTAATAAATGTTTTCAAGCTTTCTTCGGAAGTTTCTTGGTAGATAAAAGGAGCTCCAATTTCATTAATAAGAACTAGATTTATAGCGTTGGTATTCTTTTTATCTTTCTTCATGGCTTCAAAGATTATGTCGGTATCAAATTTTACATCCTTGAAGTCATATTCAAATTCATTCATAACTTTTATTGCTAAATCAAGCTCATCTTTTTCTAATTTACCAAGTTCATTCGAGTATTTAAGAGCCATGAGCATGCCTATCATAACAGCATGTCCATGAAGTATTGGAGCATCATAATTTGCTGATTCGATCCCATGAGCAAAGGTATGACCAAAATTTAAAAACTTTCTTTGTCCGCTTTCTTGAAAATCTTGTTGTACTATATTTGCCTTGGTTTCCAATGACTCTTTTATACACTTTAAAAGTACATCTTGATCAAGATTCATAATCGCTTCTGATTGCTCAGAAAGCCTAATTAAAGAATCTCTAGAAGTAATTAAGCAATGTTTTATAACTTCAGCTAAGCCATTCAGAAACTCTTGCTTTTGTAAGGTTACAAGGAAATCTGAACAAATAAATATTTCTGTAGGGTTATAAAAAGAGCCAATAAAGTTTTTTATTTTTCCATGGTTGATTCCTGTTTTCCCACCAATTGATGCATCCACTTGCGCTAAGAGAGAAGTTGGTATTTGCATATATTTAATCCCTCTCATATAAGTTGCAGCCACAAACCCAGCTAAGTCTGTTACCGCACCACCACCGAAACCTACAACAAAATCATGCCTATTAAAATTTTTACTTTGCATAAGTTCAATAACACTCATGTAGGTTTCTATATCTTTTTGTTTTTCTGCCTCCTCAATCTCAAAAATCGAAAAGTTATTAGCCGTAAGAACATTTTTGAATTCTGGATGTTGCTCAAGAACTTTTTTATCAGCAACAACACAGTATTTAACTGACTCATCATAATTTTCAAAAATATGATTTGGATCTTTTAGAAAAGATACCTTTACATTTTGTTCTTCAGCTTTAAAAACTAAATTTTTCATGATTCATTATTTCTTCAACAACTGTTTCAATGTTTTTGCCATCAATATTTACCTTTTTGCTAGCACATTCATTGTAGAGTTGTTCCCTTCCATTAAATAACTCAATAAATTCCTCTAAATCCATATCTTTAAGTAAGGGCCTTTTATCTCTCAAGACCGTTGCTCTTTCATAAAGTAATTCAGGTGAGCCATTCAAAAAATAAACTCTATTGTCACCGAGAATTTCTCTGTTTTCCGGCGCAAGAATTATACCACCACCTGTTGCTATTACTTGATTTGACCTGCTCAGCGATTCTACTAGCAACTCNCTTTCCNCAGATCTAAACTTTTCTGAACCATATTGATCAAAGATTTCTGCAATACTTAAGTTGAACCTCTTTTCAATACCTCCATCTAAATCATAGAATGTATTCTTAAGGTATTTTGATAGTAATTTTCCAACGGAAGATTTACCGCAACCCATCATACCTATTAAGTAAATGTTCATAACAAAAAAGTGAATGAAATAATAATATATAAATCATGGCAATCCTAAGATTATCTCTTGTTTTATTGCAGGGCGTGTTCTTGCTTGTTGGGCTTGTTTATTTAATTTTTTCTAAAGATTTACCCAAGATTGAGACCATTACTGAGATAAAACTGACAAATCCTATGAGAATCTATTCAGCTGATGATCAGCTTATTGGTTTATTTGGAACGGAAAAGCGACAGATTGTTGAATTTTCAGAGATTCCGGAAAACCTTAAAAATGCCATCATTGCTGCTGAAGATGGCGACTTCTTTGATCATTCAGGTGTTGAGATAACTAGCTTAATGAGAGCACTCTATGGAGAAATATCAGGACAGTCACTTGGTGGAGGTGGCACTATTACTATGCAGGTTGTTAGAAACTATGTTTTATCTTTTGAGCGNACTTATGAGAGGAAACTTAAAGAAATTTTCCTAGCTTGGAAGCTGGAAGACTTATTAACTAAAGAAGAAATCTTTGAGCTTTATTTTAATAAAGCATTTTTAGGCAATCGAAATTATGGATTTGCCGCTGCCTATCAATATTACTTTGGCAAAGATTTCTCAGAAGCAACTATTGCTGAATCAGCATTACTAGCTGGGATACTGCAAACACCATCAAGAGTTAACCCTGTTAGGAACCCAATTGCCTCAAAAAAAAGGCGTGATCTTATATTAAGAAGAATGTACAACAGGGACTTTATATCGGATGAACAATTAAACACTGCAAAACAAGTAGTCGTAACAGGTGAAAGTTTTGGTCCTAAAATCAATGTTGAAGCAGAATACATCGCAGAAAAAATTAGATCTGAAATTATCAATAAATTTGGTTTAGATGCATATGAAGATGGGATGAACATATANACAACTATCGATTCTGACTTACAAAAAAATGCAATAAATGCTCTTAGGAACAATTTATACAAATATGATCAAAAATATGGTTGGAGNGATGAACAAGTATTTCGGGATTTTAATTTTTCTATACTGCGAAGCGCTTATCAGGAAGAGGGTTTATTTTTAATTCCAGCAAGAGTCGATTATGAACAAGCGAAAGAGGAAAACCTGAACCGTTTGCAGAACCTTTTGGATTCTAAAACTAAAATCGACTATCTTGAGCCAAGTATCGTTATTGCAATTGATAAAAATAAAATTCAAACACTTAACGCTAAGTTAGAATTCAAAGAATATCCCTGGTTATCAGATGAATATAAATGGGCAAGAACTTCTAACTCTGATGGTACNAAATCACCAATACCAAATAGCTTTTTAGATTTTATTGAGGTTGGAAGTCTGGTATATGGTGGAGAAAAAGATGGAACAAACATAATCTCACAAGTTCCTGTTGCAGAGGCTTCGTTTGTGGCGGTTGATGCTCTCAAAGGTCACCTTATTGCATATGTAGGCGGTTTTGACTTTAGTAAATCTAAATTCGACAGNGCAGCAAATTCTAAGCTATTGCCAGGATCAAGCATTAAGCCCTTCATTTATGCTTGTGCTTTCGAAAATGGTTTGAATCCGTCATCAATTTTCATAGATGGCCCAATAATTTTTGATGATGAAAAGCTTGAAAGTATATGGCGGCCTAGAAATAATTCCGGAGAATTTTATGGCCCAATTAGATTGCGTGAGTCTTTAATTCAATCCCTNAATATTGTTTCCATAAAACTGGTTCAATCAATGGGCCTTCCCAAAACTCTTGAATGTTTTAAAAAATACAAATTCGATGAGGAAATGCTGACAAATGATCTTTCTATAGCTTTGGGTACTGGCACAATTAATCCATTGAAAGCAGCAAAGCAGTTTTCAGCAATTGTTAATAATGGAAAATTACAAGATATCGCCTACATTGATCGAATAGAGGATATAAATGGCAAAATTATTTATGATCCAGAAAAAAATTATTCAAAACAGCTTGATAGTGGAAGATCTATAAGCTTTCCTTGGTTAAGTGATGAAGAATTTGATTATACAAATAAGCCAATGATAAGTTTCAAGGAATCTAAAGAGGTTGAAGTGATGGACGAGAGGGTAGCTTTTCTGCTTTCAAATATTTTAAGTGAGGCGTTAGTAAGAAATGCAAATAGAAGGGGTTTAAANATACCTGTTAAAAATATGGGAGGAAAAACAGGCACAACTAATGACGCAACTAGCACTTGGTTTTCCGGTTATGCTGCTAATGTAGTTGCCTCAGCATGGGTTGGGAAAGATGATGGCTCCTCGCTAGGAGAAAACGAATTTGGAAGTACAAATGCACTGCCAATCTGGCTCGATTTTATGACACTNTCAAAAAATGAATTNTCAGACCATNCCATAGACATTCCNGAGGGCATAGCAGCAATAAGAATTGATAAAAAGACGGGTAACGTATCAAAATCCTTTGAAAATAGTTACTTCGAGTATTTTCTAGAAGAAAATGTGGAAAGTGTCTTAAATCTAGAAAAAAAAGACTCTGAATTAAATCAAATTCTCAATTAATCAAAAGCTAGCTCAAGCTCAGGAAAAATACGTTTCAAATTTGATTCAAATCTACCCTTAATCATATTCAGATCTTCTTGTGTTTCAGCCTCAAATCTAAAGACAAGTTTCGGNCTGGTATTTGAGGCGCGCAATAAACCCCAAGCTGTCCCGATTGTGATTCTGATTCCATCGATTGTATTTATCTCTGCATCATGAATGTCATGCCCCTCAATAAAATCATCAACCATTTTAAATTTGTTGCCATCATCAACTTCTAAATTTAATTCAGGTGTTGAAAATGTTTTGGGAAATTCATGAATTATTTCTGAAGCAGTCTGTTTGCTTTGCGCAATAATTTTAGATAGCACAGTAGCAGTAAAAATTGCATCATCAAAACCATACCAATTATGATTAATGAAAATATGGCCTGACATTTCACCACCCAAAATTGCTTGCTTGTCTTTAATTGTTCTTTTGATATTGAAATGGCCTGTTTTTTCCATAATAGGCATTCCTCCGTGATCTATAATTAATTTTGGTAATTGACTGGAACACTTAACATCGTAAACAATAGAGCCTTTTTTCTGTTCAAGATAAAAGCGTGAAAGCAACATGATTAGGTGATCAGCTAAAACTGATTGACCATCATTTGTTATCATTCCTACCCTGTCCCCATCTCCGTCGAATGCAAACCCAACGTCAGCATTGTGCTCTAGAACAACTTTTTTTAAATCAGTAAGATTCTTTTCTTTGCTTGGATCAGGATGATGGTTAGGGAAATTACCATCTGGTTCTCTATAGATAGAATGAGTATCTATTCCAAGTTTTGTAAATATTTGATGGGCAACTTCGCCAGCTGCCCCATTACCACTATCAAGAACTACCTTAATTGGCTCTTCAATTTCAATCAGTTTACCTACCTCGTCCAAATATTTTGAGATGAGATCAATCTTCTCAATATTTTGATTGCCCTCTTGAAAACTACCTAAAGCTCTCACTTCATCGAGTAATTCTGTGCCGGAAACTGCATCATCATTAATCACCATTTTTAAGCCATTATCGTCTTTAGGGTTATGGCTTCCAGTAATCATCACACCATTAGGAGATTCACCAACTTTAGTAGCGTAATAAACAAGTGGAGTAGGTACTAAACCAATATCTAGAACTTTTATTCCAACTGAATTGAAACCAACACATAAAGCTTTAAAGATTCGACTAGCTGATAACCTGCTATCGTGACCAATATAAACAGATCTATGTCCATTGTTTGCAATTCTAGCTCCAAGAACACAGGCTATTTTTGTAATAGTTAGATCATCGAGGTCTAATTTTGAATTGCCTCTTATATCGTATGCTCTNAAAATGTTTTCGTTCATTATGTTTAAAAAAACTTTCAAACAATTATACTACCCCTATGTCAAATACTTATTGGTTAAACGGAAAATATGTTGAAAAAGAAGATGCTTATATAAGCCCATTAACACACACATTACACTATGGACTTGGAGCATTCGAAGGGGTTAGATCATACGCTTCAGAAGACGGAAAAAGCGTTAACATTTTTAGGCTAAAAGAACACACAGAAAGATTATTTGAATCTTCAAAAATCATTAATGTGCCAATTGATTATTCTTTCGAGGAAGTAATGAATGCGCAATTAGGTGTTATTGAAAAATCAGGACTCAAAGATGCTTACATAAGACCATTGATTTATCTGAATAGTGAACAACTGGGATTAGATATTGATGGAATGGGATCTCATTTAATGATTTCATGCTGGGAATGGCCATCTTATTTTGGAGCAGAATCACTTGAATCAGGTATAGATGTGATGGTCTCATCTTTTACACGTCAATTTCCAAATAGCCTGATGACAAAGTCAAAAATATCAGGTGGTTATGTCAATGGAGTAATGGCACATGATCAAGCAAAGAGAAATGGATATCAGGAAGCTATTTTGCTTGATACCAACGGATTTGTTGCAGAGGGGAGCGGTCAAAATATATTTATTATTAAAAACGGTAAATTAATGACTCCAGAGTTAATGTGTTGTCTTAACGGAATCACAAGAAGATCTGTAATACAGATAGCTAAGGATCATGGTATCGAAGTTATTGAAAGACAGATAACAAGAGATGAACTTTATACCGCCGATGAAATATTTTTCTGTGGCACTGCTGTAGAAATCACACCAATCAGATCAGTTGATAAGATTAATGTGGGAGTAGGCAAAAGAGGAGAAATAACTAAGAAAATCCAAGAAACATATATCTCNGCTGTACGTGCTAACGCTGATCAATATAAAGACTGGCTATCTCAAGTTTGATGCCTAGCCTCAAAATTGGATTATTAAGTTATCGAAGTGATCCTTTTTCTGGAGGCCAAGGCATATATTTAAAGAATGTTGCGGAAGCATTAGTTCAAAGAAATCACGAAGTTACTATATATTCCGCTAAGCCACTTCCAATAGTTTCTAGTGATGTAAGAATTGTAGAAATAGATACTCCAGGATATTTCGAAACATTTGATCCATTAGAAAGATTGAATATCTTTCGCTCCAGAACTAAAAACCAGATGGAAATTTTAGATTTTTTGGATACATTTACAGGCACTTTTACTGAGCCTATATTTTTTGGAGAGCGTTTGCTGAAAAATAAGGATTTCCAAGATAATTTAGATACATTTGACATAATTCACGATAATCAATCAATNAGCAGTTACCCTGAAACTGTTCGGAAAAAACTTGTTACCACTTTGCACCACCCAATCCATATTGATAGGGACATTGATTTAAGCTCTGAAAGTAGTTTTTTTGCCAAACTTTCTATTAAAAGGTGGTANTCATTTCTTAATATGCAAAAAAAGAACCTCTCCAAGGCTCCTTGTATCATTTCACCCTCTGTTTCATCAAAAAAAGACATTCAAAAGTTCTTTAATATNCCTGAAGAGAAAATAAAGGTTATTTGGAATGGAATAGATCTTAATGATTGTAAGCATCAAATAAGAGAGGGTTTTCAGCCGAAATTTGTAACGATTATCAGCTCTGATGTGCCGATGAAAAATTTAAAAACAATTATCAAAGCAGTTCATTTATTAAGAAATGAAGTACCAGAAATATCGCTGACTATTATTGGTGATCTGCGTGNAGAAAATAAAAAATTAATTGAGGATCTGAAGCTAGANAAAGAAATAATTTATCTGGGAAAGGTTGATAGGCCCGAGTTAATAAAGATACTAAATAATTCTTTTATCGGTATTTCTGCATCNNCTTACGAGGGGTTTGGCTTTCCGTCAGTAGAAATGATTTCTACAGGTTTGCCTGTCATAGTGTCAAATAAAGCATCTTTACCAGAATTAGCTGGTGATGCAGGATTAACTTTTGAACCATCAAGTCCAACAGACTTAAAAGAAAAGATGCTTAGTGTTGTAAATAATGTAAATCTGAGAGAGGAGCTACAACAAAATTCTAAGCTTAGAAGAGATGATTTTTTTGGATGGGACGAGTATGCTAAAAAGCTTGAAGTTCTTTACCAAGAGTTAATTAGTGGACACTTTTAAATTTAATACGCTTAATCTAAAGAAAATAAAAACTGCCATTGATGTTGGTTGTGGAAATGGAAGACATCTTAAATCCCTTGGTTTCAAACTAAAAAATGCAAGCATCATTGGTATTGATCAATCAANCCATGAAATTGGAAAGCTTAATGAAGAATTCTCAGATTACTTTTGCTCAAATTTAAATAAGTATCAATTTATAGAAGGGGACGTAAGAGATATTGATTTGCCGAGTAACTCACAAGATCTTGTGATTTGTTCTGANGTCTTAGANCATGTTCCAAATTTTAAAGATGTATTAAAAGAATGTTACAGAATTTTGAAACCTGGATCGGTAATGTTGATAAGTGTTCCGAGTTATTTTCCAGAGAGTTTATGCTGGATGTATTCAAAANCNTATATGCAGACTCCTGGTGGTCACATAAGAATTTTCAAAAAACGTTTTTTGAAAGAATGTTTTAAAGAACTAAACTTAAAAATATTTAAGCATCACAGAGAACATTCCATGCATTCAATATATTGGATTCTCAAAGCACGAAANAATATGGAAGAAAATCAATTTCTCAAATCTTTTCATGCTCTCTTGGTNAGGCAGATGTTTGGCCAAGCAAATTTATCTTTGCAAATTGAAAAGGCNCTTAATCCCATTTTTGGAAAATCAGAGTGCTTCTATCTAAGAAAATGAACCCAGAAGAATTAAAAAATCATCTGCTCCCTGCAAAGAATTGGATAACTACAAATCAAAAAACTAATGGCGCAATACTTTGGGATGAATCTGGTAAATGGGATGCATGGGATCACAGTGAATGTTTAATTGCTCTGGCTATCTACGAAGATTGGGAAGCTTTTGAATTAGGAATCGAATTTTTAATAGAAAACTTGAGCCATGAATCTCTTATTAAATCAGAATTTGTTAATGGAAAAATAAGCCAAGATTATTATGAAGCTCACCATGTGGCGTATGTATTTCTGCCTTTATTGCAGCGATTTTTCATAGANANAAACCTTTCATTTTTGCAAAAACATAGAGATTTAATTCATGAAATCTATAAATCTACAAAAACTTTTCAAAATNTAGATGGTTTCTATCATTGGGCAAAAGATAAGAATGGATTTTCAGATAATTCCTTAATCACCTCGACTTGTTCAATTGAGCTCTCAAGAAGAGCATATAATCAGCTTTGTGAAATTTTAGGTGATAGTGAAAAAATTGATTCAAAACCAATAATAACAAAAGAAAACTTAAGCTCTGAAGCATTCAACCGNGATGGTATTGATAGGTCAAGGTTCTCAATGGATTCTTACTANCCAATGTTATGTAATATTGTAAGTCCTGACGCAATACATAAATTAATTGAAAACTTTTATGTGGAAGGNTTGGGGATTAAGTGTGTTAAAGAGGAGCCNTGGGTTACTTTCGCTGAAACATCAGAGTGTGTCATGGCTTTGTATAAGTCTGGTGAGCATGACAAAGCTAAAGAAATTTTTAAGCATATTCTCAAACATGCTAACCATCGAAATTNTTTTCCAACTGGTTNTCAGTATGAATTGAAAATCTANTGGCCGGAGGAAAATTCTACATGGACTAATGCAGCAATAATTATGGCAGCAGACTGTCTTTTTGATTTTAATAAGAAAGAAAAAGTAATACTAATATAAAAGCACCAAACTATTTACTCTTTCTACCAGACGAAACCCATCACTTATGGCTCTTTCNTATATTTCTTTTGGTGCTTGACCGCCTTCTTCAGGTGAATCATAAATATCATGTATTGCAAGACAACCACCTTTCCGCAATTTNTTCTTCCAAGCATCATAATCTGTATTAGCAGATTTAAATGTATGGCTACCATCAATGAATATTAAATCTAATTTATCTGAAATTATTTTTGACGCTTCAATTGATTTCATAACAATTGGCTTAACATGTTTTTCTAAATTAAATTTTTTAATATTTTCCTGAAATAATGGGAGCGTATTAACTCTTTTGTTTGTATGGTCGTATATTTCTTCATCAAAGTATTCCTCACCAAATTGTTGTTCCTCAGANCCTTGATGATGATCAACAGAATATAGAATTGAGTCATTTTCTTGGCAAGCTAGACCTAAATAACATGCTGATTTGCCACAATAAGAACCAATTTCCACACAAATTCCTTTTTGGCTCACTGATTTGCAATGGTTATACAAAGCAATTCCTTCATCTCTGTGAAGAAAACCCTTTATTTGATCAAAATTTTCAATCATAAATTTCTGGTGCTTGAGATTTAAATCTCCTGTGATGCCATAAATAATGTTCAGGTGCTCTATTCACACTCTCTTCAATCAAGCGGTTAATTTTTTCAGCAAATTCTTCTTTTGATTCTGCGATATTAGAAATATCACTTAATTCAAATTTATAACCAATATTAGTTTTATAGAAATCCAAATAAATTANTTTACAACCCGTAATTTTTTTTAGTGTGNAGGGAACTGTGGTTGTTAAACATCTTTTTCCAAAGAAACTTGAAACAATTGATCTTTTATTTTGATAATCTTGGTCAGGACCATATAAAACAGTTTTACCTTCTTTTATCCATTNTATAAGTTCNTGTACATTTGANTTTGAAGTNAGNCCTTGCATTCCTTTAAGCCTTCCTCTTTGCTGAAGTGCTTGTANAGCAGCACTATTATTTGGTCTTTCCATTCCATAAATAAGAAATTTTTCAGAAATTAAGCGAGCAGATAATTCTAAAAATACACTATGCCTAAAAAGCAACAAAACACCTTTTTTTTCNGATTGTGCTTTGGAAAGNATTTCAGCATTTTGATATTCACAATGGTATTCNACTATCTGTTTCTTGGTAGCATTCCAAGCAAAATTATTTTCATATAGGGCTAGAAAAGTATCATCCCAAATTTTTTCAATCAGCTCATCTTTCCAATTAATATCCTTATCGGGATAACAATGATAAATATTTGCAGTGATTATTTTTTTTCTCTTCTGCATACGCCTACTTAAAACNTTCCATANAGATGAATTTTTATTCTCAAATATACTTCTNGGCAAAAGGCTTAGAGATTTTGTGAGACCAATTAACAGTGCAAGAATGATATTATTCATTTGATGTTTATTTTATATAACCTTTTTTACTTATTGNTTNTACCTCTAATTATAATCAGAGACATTCTAACTATTGATAAAAATCAGCTAAAAACTGTTNCACAAANNCTAGGTTTTAAATTAGGANAATCACGAGAAGATACAATTTGGTTGCACGGTGTAAGTCTAGGCGAATCAAAAATAGTAATACCTCTTGCAAAAAAAATTGCTGAACAAGGGATTAAAGTATTAGTAAGCAGCACAACAAATACAGGCAGAAAAGAAATAGAAAATAAATTGAGTAATACAAGCATAGAAACAATTCCATTCCCTTATGATTTAGGAAGCATACATAAAAAAATCATAAATCAATATCAGGTAAAAAAGATTATCCTTTTTGAGAGTGAATTCTGGCCTAATCTCATTAATAGTTCAGATGATGTAAAAGTTATATCAATAAATACTTCAGTTTCAGACCAAAGCTTTNAAAGATATAAGTTTTTTAAAAATTTTTCGAAACATATTTTTTCAAGAGTAAATTTATTTCTCGCGCAAACAGAAGAAACTGTGGACAGATTAAAAGAGCTTGGTGCAGGTGATATTAAATTATTAGGAAATATTAAGAATAATCCAGAAAATTATTCGGTTGATGGAGAGTTAGCAGAAAGTTTTGCAACTCTCATAGATGATAATGCTGTAAAGGTAGTTTTGGGCAGCTCACATGAGGGTGAAGAAGAATTTTTCTATGAAGCTTTAAAGGACTTACAAGGTTTAAAATTAATAATTGCCCCAAGACATCCTGAGAGAATTAATGGGATCATTGAAACGTTCGAAAAAAGATCAGTAAATTGTGTAAAGTTTTCTAATTTACTTGAAGGAGAAAACTCAAATACAAATGACATAGTAATATTTGATTTAACTGGAGAATTATTAAATTTTTATTCAGTTTGCGATATTGCAGTTGTTGCAGGCAGCATAATATTTGATAGGGGTCATAATTTTATGGAACCAACATATGCTGGTACTCTCTCTATAACAGGATCAAAATTAGAAAATTATAAAGAACTTAAGAAAAGACTTTGTGATTCTGGAGTCTATGAGACATTTAGCGATTCCGTCGAGCTGAAAAATCTAGTCTTAAAATACCTTGACCAAAATGCTAGGGAGCTAAAGGTAAAAAGCCAAAAAATAGAGCTTGAAAAAATTTCAAGCACTTATGATGAGGTTATAGCAGCAATTAATGAACTATAAATATTCTTGTCCTGCAATTTTTTTAATTGGACCGACTGCAGTAGGTAAAACAGACTTAGCTGTCAGTTTAGTTGATAAGTTTCCAATCGAAATCGTAAGCATAGATAGTGCGATGGTTTATTCAGAACTAGATATAGGAACATGTAAGCCTAGCAAAGAGATATTGAAACTAAAAAAGCACCACTTAATCGATATTTTAGAACCTACTGAGAAATTTGATGTTGGAGTTTTTTTGGACCACCTTGATGCTGCTATGTTAAGCATAACTTCCAATAATAAAATACCGATATTTGTTGGTGGATCGATGATGTTTCATAAAATCCTTTTCGATGGTATTCATAATTTTCCAAGTAGTCAGAAAGTTAGGAGCATGATCCAAGACCAAAAATTAAATGAGGGGTATGAGAAACTTTTAGAGCAACTTCAAGAGCTTGATGAAATTACATTTGAATCAATAGATACAAATAATTACAGAAGAGTCGAAAGAGCACTTGAAATTATCAAACTCTCGAATCAAAAGTTATCTGATCTTAAGAAAGAACCTAAAGAGCAATTTTTTGATCCAAAAAAATCTCTCATTCTAGGCATGACAGATTCAAAAGAAAATCTTTTAGATACAGCCAAGAAGAGATTAAATAAAATTTTAGATGACGGATTTTTAATAGAGCTTGAGAATTTAATAAATAGCTATAAATTAACTGCTGATATGCAGAGTATGAATTCGATAAATTACAAACAATTTTATCCATATGCTTTTGGAAAGATGAAACTTGATGAGTCATTTGCAGACGCTTTAAGTGCTACGAATCAACTTATCAAAACACAGCTTACATGGATGAAAAAGTTCGATTTTGACGACTGTATGAATCAAAGCAATCAAAAAAAATCAATGTTTTTTTCTGATACAATAAACACTTATCTAAGGAGCTTTAATAAATGAGTTGGAATCCAAATGACAATGATCCATGGGGTAGAAAAAACTCACCCCCAGATCTAGACGATGCAATAAAACAGTTAAGAAAGATGTTCTTTTCAGGTGGTACTGGTGGCAGTGGAGGAGGACCTACTGGCATTAAATTTAATTTTAAGTTTTTCTCATACCTGTTTTTAGGCTTAATTGCCTTGTATGTATTCCTAGGAATTAGGATTGTAAATGAAGCAGATAGACTGGTTGTTTTAAGATTAGGTGAGTTTAATAGAGTGCTAGGACCAGGTTTACAATTTCACCTTCCTGGTATTGAGGAAATCTATGCTGAAGAAAATATTTCAAAAATTAGAACATTTGTTCTTCCAACAAACATGCTTACTAAAGACGAAAATATTGTCGATATTGAGCTCAACGTGCAGTACACAATAAGTGATTTAGTTAAGTATTCTTTAAATGTCGAAGATCCAGAAATTACAATAAGACAAGCTACAGAAAGTGCTTTAAGACATGTGGTCGGAGAAAATAATATGGATAACTTGCTTACTTCTGGTGCTGCAGCGATAAGTTCAGGAATCTTGCTGAGATTAGAAGAGTATCTTGATATTTACGATGCAGGAATATCAGTGCAACAAGTCAATATCGAGCAAAGACAACCTCCGACTGAAGTTATAGATTCATTTAGAGATGTTGTTGCTGCTAGAGAGGACAAAGAGAGACTTAGAAATGAAGCGGAAAAATATGCATTATCTATTGTTCCACAAGCAAGAGGTGAAGCACAAAGACAGTTACAAGATGCTGAAGCATACCGACAAAAAGTCATTGCAGTTGCTGAGGGTGAATCTGAAAGATTTAAAGCATTATTAGTTGAGTATGAAAAGGCACCTGTAGTTACAAGAGAAAGACTTTATATTGATGCGCTGGAAGAAGTACTTTCGTCTAGTACTAAGGTAATGATTGACGTTGAAGGTGGAAATAATTTGCTTTATTTGCCCTTAGACCAACTGATTAAAAAACAGGAGGAAGATGATGAATAAAAATACATTTATAACATTACTTGCTCTGCTGATAGTTGTAACTCTTTTTCAAACAATTGTTATTGTCAGAGATACAGAAAAAGCAATTTTACTTAAGTTAGGTGCTTTTGAAAGGACACTTGAGCCTGGATTAAACTTCAAGGTTCCTTTTGTTGATAGCGTTATTAAGTTTGAAGGTAGACTGCGTTCACTTGATACTCCGCCGGACAGAGTTCTTTCTAGTGAGGCCAAACCTTTGAATGTCGATTCATTTGTGAAATATAAAATTGTTGATGCTGAAACTTATTACACCTCAACTAATGGTGGTCAAGATAGAGTTGCAGAGGATACTTTACAAAGAAGGATAAAAGATAAGCTAAGAAATGAATTCGGTAAGAGAACATTGCAGGAAGTGGTATCTGGTGACAGAGATGGACTCATGCTTTCACTAAAGAATTCACTTGGAGAAGATTCAGCACAGCTTGGTGTAGAGATCATTGATTTTAGAGTTAAAAGAATCGATTTCGAACGTGAAATCCGAGCTTCAGTGTTTGAAAGAATGAAAACTGAAAGGAACAGGATAGCTGAGGAGCTCAGAGCAGAAGGGCGTGAGTCTGCAGAAAAAATTAGAGCTGACGCTGATAAGCAAAGAACAATTATTTTAGCTAACGCAACAAGAGAATCAGAAAAAATTAGAGGTGCTGGAGATGCAACAGCAACTGCAACTTATGCAGAAGCTTATAATCGAGATCCTGAATTTTATGATTTCACTAGAAGCCTGAAGGCTTATAAAGAAACTTTCAATGATGAGGGAGATATTTTATTAATAGACCCAGATAGTGACTATTTTAAATATCTCAACAAGTCAGAAAAACGTTAGTCTTAATGGAAAAGTCCCTTATCCTTGTAGGTACTCAATGGGGTGATGAAGGAAAAGGGAAAATAGTAGATTTCTTCTCTAAGAAATTCAAAGCTGTTTGTCGTTTTCAAGGTGGCCATAATGCTGGCCACACTATCTATAAAGAAGATGAAAAGTTTGTTCTGCATTTAATTCCGTCTGGTATATTTTATGATCACGTCTCATGCTTCATTGGTCAGGGTGTAATTCTTTCTATTGATTCACTTCTTGAGGAGATTAAACAACTTGAGGCAAAGGGTATAAATCTTGAAGGTAAACTGCGTATTAGCAGATACTGTAGTTTACTTTTACCAATACACGCAAAAATTGATCAGTTAAGAGAGGACAAAAAAAATTCTATTGGCACAACAAGAAGAGGTATTGGACCAGCCTACGAAGACAAAACCGCAAGAAGAAGTATTAAAGCTTTTGATCTAGAAGACAGAGAACTCCTTGAACAAAAATTAAAAGACCTAGTGCAGTACTATAATTTCCAAGTTGAGAGTATTCATGATTCAGAACCTTTTAAATACGAAGAAGTTCTGGCTAATCTAATTTCTAGCTATGAAGAGGCTTCTAGGTACTTCGGAGATGTAACTGACTCATTAGAAGAAATATATGAGGAGGGCGGCCATATTCTTTATGAAGGAGCTCAAGGTACACTTTTAGATGTAGATTATGGTACTTATCCATATGTTACGTCTTCAAATACATTAGCTACATCTGTTGGTGTTGGTTCTGGGTTCCCCAAAAGCATATTCTCTGATGTGCTTGGAGTTGCTAAAGCCTATACAACTAGAGTAGGTGCTGGACCTTTTCCAACTGAACTTTTTTGTGAAGAAGGAGAGAAAATAGCTGAGCTTGGGCATGAGTTTGGAGCTACAACTGGAAGACCAAGAAGGTGTGGTTGGCTAGATCTAGTTGCATTAAGATATTCTGCGAAATTAAATAACCTAACAAACTTATGTATTACAAAACTGGATGTTTTGGATTCCTTTGAAAATATTAAAGTTTGTGTCTCATATCAAATCGACGAAAAAGAAACTTCTTTCAAATCAAGACAACTACATAAAGTAGAGCCAGTATATAAAGAATTTAGAGGTTGGAACTGTTCACTTGATGCTTGCAAGAGTTATGATGAGCTTCCAGCTGAAGCTAAATCTTTCTTGGAATACATAGAAGATTTTGTGGGTGTAAAAATTAGTCTTATTTCAAACGGCCCAAATAGGGATGATTTAATCCATAGATAAATCAAGCGCTCTATCTCGAGCAGCATCTATGCTATCTGAAAATATTTTTACAAACTCTTTATCATATAAAAGATTTAAACCTGCCTCGGTTGTGCCGCCTTTAGATTTAATGCTTTGAATTAGCTCTTCAATATTTTGACCATCTTTAATTGAACTGATAAGACTTGTCAGAAATAAGAGTGTGATATCTCTTTTTGATACATCAGGCGGTAATAATTCACTTAGCCTATTTTCAAACTCATTTATTATCTCGAAGAAGAACGCTGGCCCACTACCAATTAATGAAGTATGCAAATTGATTTGATTTTCATCCTGTACTTCAAATGCTTTACCTAGATAATTGAAGATTTCCACGATTTTTGAATTATCATCATTGGAATAGACACTTGTAATGCCAAGATTATTTTTTGCTCCTATATTCGGCATTGCTCTAAAAACTTTATTATTGGGAAACATAGTATTTAAGCTTTGAAGTGTTACACCAGCAGCAACACTCACAATAATTAAATCTTTTGAAATAATTTTGCTCATTTTCTGACATAGATCATACATATCGTTGGGTTTAACACATACGACAGCGATATCTGCTTCATGACAAATTTCATCTAAAGAAAAAACGGGGATTGATTTAGTTGCTAACCAGTTAGTGTTATTAGGGTTTCTATCATGACCAAGGATTTTGTAATTATTATTTTCAATAAGACCTTCAATCAGAGCCTTTGCCATGTGGCCACACCCTATAAAACCAATTTTTTCCATTCTATGATTTTAGTAATTTTTCTAGTGTAGCGTTGATAAATTTGAACGAATTATCAGCACAAAATTTTTTGCCTAATCTCACGCCTTCATCAATAAGTACTTCTTTAGGTGTGTCTTCAAGCTCATTTTCAGCAGATATGATCATCAGAATATTCTCTTCCATTACTTCTATAGTTTTTATTCCAAATAACTCTAGTTCAGCTTGAGCATGAATGTATTTGGTTAACTCTTTTTTATTTTTAGTTACATGAGAAAAAATATTGCGAAAGAAGATATAGTCTACTTTTGATTTTGTGAAGTCCTTTCTAAAGGAGTTTTCGATAGATTCTGCGTCGTTATGGCCAAAAGAAAATTCGTACAGAGCTTGCACCAGTAACTCTCGCGCATTTACTTTTGTTTTATGCTGACTTAAATTTTTCATCTAGAAGAAATCATCTGAAAAAGCGATTGAATAAACTCTTCTCCTTTATTCATTTTAGTAGGATTGATTCTTTCTTCTGCTTGAACTTTATTATCAACAGTCAAAACGCCATTGATTAGTGGAATTGTTTGATTTTCGAGTGCCACTTTGGCCAAATCAGAATATGCCTGTCTTGAAACTAATTTAAAGTGTGGAGTATCTCCTCTGATAACTAAACCAACAGCCATAACTCCATCAAAACTAATATCCAACATTTTCTTTTTGAGCGTTGCAGCTAATTCCAACGAACCTGGGCAATATTCTGTAATAATTTCCACATTTGCAGAGGATGCATGAGAGGAGATCTCATCTAATAATGGTT
>NYSP01000018.1 GCA_002683115.1 Gammaproteobacteria bacterium | reverse complement strand
TTTGTCGAAAAGTCTAAAGAAATTTTGATAGGTTGTTGAAGCTAATGTTTGCGTTTCTTGCTGTATGGGAACTCTCTCTTTACATTCCAAAGCTTGCATTACGCCTTCTGAAACTCTTCTTCCTGGCAACTTTCTGCCGGTATTGTCATCGATAAGAACCACTTTATTGTTCTCCACCATGTAATGTACATTTTTTTCAAAAAGCAAATTAGCTTTTAAAGTTGCCTGTACATATTTCAAAAATTTCAAATTATTTGTTGTATATAAACTTTCATCTTCTTTAATTAAGTTTCTATTAGCTAAAAATTTTTCGACTTTTTCAAAACCATTATCTGTAAGCTCTACAGTTCTAAGTTTTTCATCAATAAGAAAGTCGCCAATCTCATTATCTTCAAGAGGCTCTTCTTCTGTGCCTTCTCGTAATTGACGCACAAGGTTTGGCAGCAATTTTAAAAATACTGGATATGCTGAAGCATCATCATCTGTCGCACCAGAAATTATAAGAGGTGTTCTTGCCTCATCGATAAGAATGGAATCAACCTCATCGACGATTGCAAAATTCAGGTCCTTCTGTGTTTTTTGATTTTGAAAAAGAACCATATTATCTCTGAGATAGTCAAAACCCAATTCACTACTGGTACAGTAAATAATATTTGATTCATAAGTTGCTTTTTTATCATTAAAGTTTTGTGCCGATGTAAGCGCACCAACTGTTAATCCGAAATACTCATATATTGGCCGCATCCAATTAGCATCTCTTTCTGCAAGGTAGTCATTAACTGTAACTACATAAACTTTTTTCCCAGAAAGGGCATTAAAAACAGCAGGCAAGGTTGCAACTAAGGTTTTCCCTTCACCTGTTTTCATTTCTGTAATATTTCCACCATTTAGAACCAGACCACCAATCATTTGGCAATCATAATGTCTGAGACCGAGAGTTCTATTTGATGCTTCTCTTACAGCTGCAAATACTTTGGCTAAGTCATCATCCTGATCGTGAAGTTTGAAATTTCTAAATTCCTCTTCGTTTAAATTTTTGAAGTCTTCCTCAAGTAAATTAATTTTATTTACAACCTTTTGATAAGAGTCAATCCTTCTTTGATTTGAAGATTTAAAAATTTTACCTAGTAGATCTATCATTATGCTAATTCTTCAGAGATTGGTTTGAGATAGTTTATTGGAGCATCTTTGATTTCGTCTATTTCGATGATCTTGTAAGCATTTTCACTTTCTATTTTCTTAAGCAGCTGATTATTTAGTGCATGGCCTGATTTAAATCCATAAAATTCTCCAATTAAGTTATGACCTAATAGATAGAGATCGCCTATCGCATCCAACATTTTATGTTTTACAAATTCATCCGCAAACCTTAAGCCGCCTTCATTTAAAACATCTTCATCACCGATACCAATAGCATTATTTAAGTTAGCTCCAAGGGCTCTATTATTTTTCTTGAGCATCTCCAAATCACTGTAAACACCAAAGGTTCTGGCACGACTTACCTGCCGTATGAATGAAGTTTGTGAAAAATCTATTGAAGCTGTTTGAGGATATTTTTTATAAACTGGATGATCAAACTCTAAACCAAAGGAAACTCTAAATCCTTTATAAGGTTTAATTTTAGCCACAGCATCATCTCTTTGAACCTGAACAGATTTTGTAACATATATAAATTTTTTGACTGCGCTCTGCTCAACAATCCCTGCAGCTTGTATCAAAAAGACAAATCTAGTTGAACTGCCCTCCATGATGGGAATTTCAGGCCCATCACAATCAATAATGCAATTATCAACACCTATGCCTGCCAAAGCTGACATTAGATGCTCAATTGTTGCTATCTCAGCACCATCATACTCAAGTGTGGTTGAGAGTGTAGTATCACCGACGTTATTCGCTTGAGCTGGTATCTCAACAATCTTATCTCCTTTTTTTCTTCTAAATATAATCCCAGTATTTGGTGCAGCAGGATGAAGTGTTAATGTTGCTTTTATACCTGTGTGCAAACCAACGCCTGTGGCTGAAGTTTTATTTCTTATAGTTCTCTGAGCAAGCATAAGTAAGCTATTTTAAGTTATTAAGTATCAATTTTATATCAAAGTTTATTTGTTACATCATAAAGAGCAACTGAGACTGCAACTGAGACATTGAGTGATGATGTTTGTCCTCTTTTGCTTATTTTCAATAATTGATCACAATTTTTTTGGACTATAGTTCTTAAGCCCTTTTCTTCATTTCCAAAAACTAGAACATTTTTTTCCGAAAATTTTTGTTTTTTTATATCAAGTGAAGCATGTTCAGAAAAACCTGTTACCCAGTAATCATTTTTTTTCAATTTCTTTATGAGCTCTGACGTATTTGAAGTTTTATAAAGATTAAGATCATAAGCAGCACCCGTTGATGTTTCTATTGCTGCTGGGTTACTAAAGTCAGCAGAGTCATGTTTTGGAATTACAACAGAATCAACTCCGAAAAACGAAGCGCTCCTCAAGCATGAACCTAAATTACGTGTATCTTGTATTTCATCAAGAATAAGAACTAAATTTCCTAAATCGTAGTCTGAGCTTTTTAAATCTTTCACCACAGGTGCTTTACAAAGACCAGAAATTTTCTTATTTTTTTCAAGTATTCTGATGCCTTTATTTCTGGCTTCTTCAAGAATTTTTTTTGCTTTTGGGCTTTCTGCTTTTCCCTCCAACGCAATAATTTTTTCTGGCTTTTCATGCAGAAGTGCCTGAAGTACATGCATATTGTTTATAACTACATTCATAAATTAATAATACAGTGAAATCTTACCTTCAAGCTCTTTAACGTCACCAATATAAACATCAATTTGTGAGCCAAGAGAAAACTTATTGCCTCTCTTNCTNCCCTGAAGTGTATGATGCCTTGCATTGTATCTGTAGAAATCNTTTGGTAAATCATTTACATGTAATAAACCGCTTGTAAACAACTCTGGTATTTCTANAAATAATCCAAAATCTTTAACTCCTGTAATGAAGCCTGAAAAACTTTTTCCTATAAATTGTTTCACATGCTGGCAAATTAAGTTTTGAACTACTTGTTTTGAGGCATATTCTGCTAATTTTTCCTTCTCCGAGCATTCTTCAAGAATTTGCTGAAGAGCAGCATCGTTGTATTCCTGTTTCGTAAGAATTCCAATAATGATCCTGTGAACAAGTAAGTCAGGGTATCTTCTAATAGGCGAAGTAAAATGAGTGTACTTTGGGAATTTTAAACCAAAATGCCCCTTATTAAGTGTGCTGTATTCTGCTCTCTGCATTGCTTGCAATACAAGCGTATTTAGAATTGACGAATCTTCTCTTTTGCAAATTTTTTCTATAAAAAAGGACAGATTATCAACATCCTCAGCGCTACCATTCCAATTGATTGCTCGATTCTTTAAAACTTGAGATAAACGATCTATTTTCAAAGATTCTGGATAATCATGAATTCTAAAGATACCTTCTTTGGCATATTTGCTTAGAAAGTCAGCAGCTGAAATATTTGCACACAACATAAATTCTTCTATTAATTTATGCGCCTTTAGTCTTTTGCGTGCTTGTACTTTTTTAACCTTAGCTTGTTTATCTGTTAAAACAAAAGGCTCAGATATTTCAAAATCTAAAGCTCCTCTAGATTTTCTATTTTTTAACAATTTTTCAAAAAGAAAGAAAGATGATTTCAAAGAGTTTTCATAAACTACATTCTCAATTCCAGAATTAATAAATTCCTCAACTTGGTTATAAGTTAATCTTGCTGCTGATCTAATAATGCCCCTTTGGAATGTGTATTCTTCTATGTGACCATTTTTATCGAAACTTATATTTACACATAAACATCTNCGCCTTTTNTTTGGCTGTAAAGAGCAAAGCTCATTTGATAATTTTTCTGGTAACATTGGTATTACTTTTTTAGGCAAATAAACTGAAGTAGTTCTTTTCCTTGCCTCTTTATCAAGAGCAGAGTTAGGTTTTACATAGAATGAAACATCAGCAATTGCTACTCGAAGAGTAAAACCAGATTCAGTCATTGAGCAATGAATTGCATCGTCAAAATCCTTAGCATCCTCACCATCGATGGTTACAAAAGGTAAATTCTCAAGAGAATCTTCTTTTTTGTGAAAATTATCATTTGAAATTTTTGCTTCTTTNAGAACATCCTCTGGCCATGAATCAATAATCTTATAATCTGCTANAGCTTTTTTATGAAAATCTAAAATTGTAACTTCGGAACTCAAAATATTANTTGTTAAAAATTTCGCTATCTTCTTTAAAAGATTTGAATTCAAGAGCATTTCCGAAAGGATCTTTAAAAAACATTGTTTTCTGTTCGCCAGGCAAGCCCTCAAATCTTACATATGGCTCAATAATGAATTTGATGCCAACAGAGGTTAATCTTTCNCTGAAAGAATCAAAGTGATCCCAATCAAGAACAATGCCAAAATGTGGTATCGGAACATCNTTTCCATCAACTTCATTGCTAAATGTATTTGTTTCGCCAATATGACAAACTAATTGATGTCCAAAAAAATTATAGTCAATCCAGTGTTCGTCTGATCTTCCCTCTTCAAAACCGAGCATTGAGCCATAAAAATTTCTTGCGAGCTCTAGTGATGAAACAGGTATAGCTAGGTGAAATGGTCTCAACCTCATTTTCTCTCCTTTGCTTTTTTTGCATTGTAAGATTCTAGATCCCTTTTCCATTCTTCAAGATACCATCCATCATTACCAATTTTNTTAACGTATGAATAAAATATTCTGCCATTTTCGTCCATGAACCCTTGTTCAAATGGCTTTCCAGTTTTGACGTTAATTCTCATGTGTTCTTGTTTCAATTCCACAGGCTTTCCAGTTCTTCAAGCTCGTATTATAGTTTAGATATGAGAAATTTATTATTAATAGTTATAGCNTTAGGCTTTGGACTTAATGCAGACTTAAAAGATGCTCTAGATGAAGAGCTCGTAACTCTCATGCCAAAAGTTATTGAATGGCGCCATGATATTCACGAAAATCCTGAGCTTGGAAATAGAGAATTTAGAACATCAAATAAAGTAAAAGTTCATTTAGAAAGTCTTGGAATAGAGGTTGAGTCAGGAATAGCCTACACAGGTGTAGTAGGTTTAATTAGAGGCGGAAAGCCTGGTCCAACTGTAGCTTTAAGAGCTGATATGGATGCTCTGCCAGTTGAAGAAAAAACTGGCTTGCCATTTGCCTCAAAAGTAAGAACTACCTATTTAGGNAATGANGTTGGAGTTATGCATGCTTGTGGTCATGATGCTCATGTTGCAATCTTGATGGGAGTTGCTGAATTTCTTGCAAAAAATAGAGACCAATTGCAAGGCAACGTAATGTTAATTTTCCAGCCTGCTGAAGAGGGACCACCAGAGGATGAAGGAGGCGGAGCAAAAATGATGCTTCAAGAAGGAATATTCGAGAGATACAATCCAGAAGTTATCTTTGGNCTACATGTCACAAACATTCCTAATGGCGTGTTATCTGTAAAATCAGGACCAGCAATGGCTGCTGCATCTGCGTACAGAATTACAATTAAAGGCGTACAAACACATGGTTCAACACCATGGTCAGGCATCGACCCGATTATGGCGACAGCTCAATTGATAGAATCACTTAATACTGTTGTCAGTAGAAGAATAAATATTATTAATAATCCTGCAGTAGTATCTGTTGGTATGGTTAAAGCTGGAACAAGGAATAATATAATTCCTGANGATTCAACAATAACTGGAACAATAAGAACATTTGATCCTGTGCTTCGAAAAGAAATATATGATGAAATAGAGCAACTTGCTAACGGCGTNGCCGTTGGAACTGGCACAGATATTCAAGTTGAATTTGACGTAGGTGGTTTCTATCCAGTTACAGTAAATAACCCTCAGTTACTGGAAAGAATGAGCCCTTCTTTAAAAGCAGCTTCACCTGGAAAATATTATGAGTCTCAAACACCAGTCACTGGTGCTGAAGATTTTTCTTATTTTTCACAAGAGATACCAGGACTTTACTTCTGGCTTGGTATAAATAAACCTGGTGAAGGCTTATCAGCAAATTTTGGAGAAAGAACCGATGTTCCAGGGAACCACTCGCCATATTTTATTGTTGATGATTCAGCTCTTGATGAAGGTGTTAAAGCGCTAACGTATCTTGTCCTTGACTATCCCAACACTAACTAGAGCAAGACTCTATTGACAAAATTAAGCATCAAATTATGAGAGTCTGGCGTTTCAACTAAAGAATCAAGAACTCTTTGAAACTGCTCCTCACTGTTGGTGTACTTTTCTTTATAAATTGCAAGTCTTTGAAATACTGTAGATCTATCTACTTCTGGATGAAACTGAAAAGCCCATAAGGGTTTGTCTCTTAATTTAAAACTATGTAGACATTGATCAGTA
>NYSP01000017.1 GCA_002683115.1 Gammaproteobacteria bacterium | reverse complement strand
AAAAAATGAAATAGCAAATAATTCTGTTTCTGTAAGAAAATTAGGTGAAAACAAAAATATTGTGATGTCAGTTGATGAATTTACAGATGAAATACACTCTTTATCTAAGAATCCTCTTGAACAATAATGAGGAATTTTCTTAAATTTCTTTTGATTATACCTATCAAAATCTATCAAATTCTGATTTCACCATTATTGGGACCTCATTGTCGGTTTACTCCAACTTGTTCTCAATATGCAGTAGAAGCTATAGAAAAACATGGACCAATTAAAGGTATTTGGTTAGCTATAAAAAGAATTGCTAGATGTCATCCATGGGGTGGTTGTGGGCATGATCCAGTGCCTTAAATATCAAATTCTATTGCTTTTGCCTGTCTAGTCAGTAACTGACCATTTTTCATTACAATTTGGCCTCTAATTATTGTCATCACTGGTAGACCTTTGATCTTCTTATTGTGGTACGGTGTCCATCCTGACTTAGAAGCCTGCTCTTCATTAGTAATAGTGTGCACAAGATTTGGATCAACAATTGTAAAGTCAGCATCATATCCTACTGTTATAGAGCATTTATTTTTAACTTTATGAACATGCTTTGGTCCGTATGCCATCAACTCAACAATTCTTTCATACGTTAATTTTCCATTTGCAGCATGGTTTAACATAATTGGCACTATTGTCTGAACACCAGGTGTTCCACTAGGTGTATTTGGATAAATGCCTGATTTTTCATCAAGTGTATGCGGTGCATGATCAGAAGCTACAATATGAACTGTGTTATCAGCAACAGCTGCCCACAAAGCATCTTGATGAATTTTCTCTCTTATAGGTGGATTTTGTTGCGCTAATGTACCCAATTCTGTATAACACTCAGGCGCATGCATTGTTAAATGATTTGGCAATACTTCTACTGTGGCCGTATCTTTATTCTCGCGTAAAAAATCCATTTCATCTTTAGTAGTAATGTGTAGAACGTGTATATGTCTATTATGTTTTTTGCCGAGGTTCACGACTCTTCTTGTTGCATTAAGTGAGCTTTCCACACTTCTCCATTTACAGTGCATACCAACGTCATTACTATCTTTAAGAATAGTTTCTTTATTATCATTCATCATAAATTCATCTTCTGCATGAACTGCTATTACTCTTTTTCCATTAGAAACAACAGCTTCAACTTCTTCATCTGTTGCAGACAATAGATCTCCAGTACTAGAACCCATAAAGATTTTTATTCCACAAACACCAGGCAATAGTTCCCAATCTGGTAAATTTTTTGAATTTTGTAGAGTACCACCAAAATAGAAAGCAAAATCAGTATATGAAGTATCTTCTGCACGTTTTATTTTATGCTCTAACGCTTCTGGTGTTGTTGTCAGGGGATTTGTATTAGGCATTTCAAAGATGCCTGTAATGCCACCTAAAGCAGCTGATTTAGTGCCTGTTTCTATGGTTTCTTTATGCTCACCACCTGGTTCTCGGAAATGACATTGTGTATCTATCAGACCTGGAAAAATAAACAATTCACTACAATCTACATTATTTTCTTTTGAAGGAATATCTCCAATGTGAACTATTTTTTCATCTTTAATACCTACATCCGTATTGCTTCTTCCTGATGGAAGAAAGACTGTTCCGTTCTTTAGTACTAAATCAAAATCAGACATATAGGAATTATAACTTTAGTTTATTATTTTCTTTTATCTTCAAAGAATTTTTTTAGGATAGAGGCAGTTTCTATTTCAAAACAATGAGAAATTATTTCTGGTGTTTTTAGTTGTGATGTCTGATAAACTTTTGCACCGTTTATTACACCACCGCTTTTCTCATCTTCTGCTCCAAAATAAAGTCTTCTTATATGACATTTAGCAATTGCTGTTGCACACATAGCACATGGTTCAATGGAAACATAGATATCACAATCATTCAGTCTGTTTGTTTTTTTAATTTTGAGAGCTTTTTCAATAACAATTAACTCAGCATGACCTATTGGTGAATCATTATTAGAAGCTTTTGAGATAATTTTCTTGGTTTGATAATCAAAAATTATTGCAGATATCGGTATTTTATCTTTATTAAAGTTTTCTTTTGACAATGTTATTAATTCTTTAAATAAGTTTTTACTTGTTGTGCTAAGCATTTATTAAAAAAGGGTTTGTTTCTCTTTCATAACCAATAGTAGTGTCAGGACCATGTCCACAATGCACATCATAATCATCATCTAATAACATCAAATGGTCGTTAATAGACTTTATTAACTGGTTATAGTTGCCACCAGGTAAATCTGTTCTTCCAATTGAACCATTAAATAAAACATCGCCTGCTATTATTTTTTTTGCCTCATGGTTAATACCAATAATGTGTCCAGGGGCATGACCAGGGCAGTGTTTAATCTCCAAATTTTGGTTACCAAAACTGATGGTATTACCATGTTCTAACCATGTATCAGGTAAAAAATTTTGCGCTTTAAGNCCNTACATACGACCTTGTATTTCCAAAGACTGTAGGAATGACTCATCATCTCTATGCGGACCAATAATTTTTAGACTCAATTTATCGCTTAATTCTTTAGCTGCGCCTGCGTGATCAATGTGGCCATGAGTAATTAAAATNTATTGAGGTGTNAGATTAAGTTCTACTTGAACTGCAATTAATTTTTCAATCTCATCGCCTGGATCAACAAAGATACATTCATTAGTTGTTTCACAATAAGCTATAGGTGCATTTTGTACGAANGGCGAGATAGGAGTNTTTATNACTTGCATTAGCTTCTAAATATTACATTTTCATCATCAAACATGATGTAAGTAATATAAATAGCTATACAACAATAAACAATCGTTGAAACAAGGGCTACGCCATATAAAAACCAATCTACTGTGCCAGCAATCAAATTATTAGTGATAAGTGCAAGATTATAACAAGGAATAAGTGCTCCTATTATGTCTAATTCGAGGCCTGGGTTGATAAGTGGTATATAACAGGGAACTATAAAAACTATTAAAACATTTCCTAGCAATAGTCCTGCTTCTTTAGGGGTTTTTGCATAAACAGATATAGCCAAGAGAAAAGCACCCATGAAAACACTTAAAGGTATTATCAATATAAATACTCCCAGTAATGCTACAGGATTAATGATCGCACTTAACAAGCTAAACAAATATTCATTGATACTATCGGCATAAAAAATAAAAATAACTAAAAGTGGGATTGCAAAACCAAGCATGGAAAAGATGGCAGTCAAAACAGCTGAAGTCGTAACTGATAACATTTTTCCAATGATTATATCTACGGAGGATATGTTTGTTGAAATTAGAGTTTCCATTGTGCCTCTTTCTTTTTCGCCAGCGCCTAAATCTATTGCTGGATACATTGAACCACTCATAACATACATCACAAAGAATAATGCCAATATAGCACCGAATATTGAACCAGCAGATTCCTCCTCTGTTGTTAAATCTTCTTGATCAATGCTTATAGGATTGATGTAATCCTCATCGAGGTTTAAATCAATCAAACGAGATGCACGTTCTTCTTCTTCGAAATCTTTTATTGTGTTGGTAACTATATTCTCAGCTTGTGAAAATGTATCAATATTTTTTGAATAAATGGTCACCTTTGCATTTGAGTTTGTATCGAGTTTTTCAGCAAAATTTGCTGGTAATACTATTCCAACTTCACTTAAATCATTAGAAACTGAATCAATAACGCCCCCTTCAGTGTCTTCATTTATGATGGTTATTCTATCTGAAGCATTTAATCTTGTTAGTAATGATTCACTTTTAATGTTCTGTTCAGAATAAAAACTTACATCATAAATTTTTTTAGTTTCTTCATTAGCTATTGATCCAACATAATAAAATATTCCTCCGATAAGTAAGGGTGTAATAAATGTTGGTACAACAACAGTTTGAATAATGGTTTTAGTATCTCTAAACAAATGTTTAATTTCTTTCAAAAATAGAACTTGCCATTTAGTCATTTACTAACTCCATAAATATCTCAGTGAAAGTTTGCTCTGCATTAAGAGATTGAAATGCTTGATTATTACCGTCAAAAATTTTTCCGCCTTCTTTCATTACAATAATGTGATCAGCTATATCTCTAACTTCATTTAACTGGTGAGTGGAAAAAATTAGTGTTTTTCCAGAATCTTTAATAGTTCTAATTAAGTCAACAATTACAGACTGACCTGTTACGTCTACCCCAGTTGTTGGCTCATCCAAAACAACTAAATCTGGATCATGTATGAGTGTTCTGACAATAGATGTTTTTTGTTTCATACCTGTACTTAAGTCTGCGACTCTTTTTGTTAAATAGTCATTCATATCTAGTTGATCAAATAGTGCAGCAGCTCTTGGTTTATAGATATCTTCCGGTATTTGATTTAATTCTGCGAAGAATTTAATTGTTTCTAACACATTAAGCCTGTCATAAAGTGATGTATTGTTTGTCATATAACCAATTTTAGATTTAACAGCTTGTTTGTCTTTCCTAACATCAATATCATCGACGAACGCCGTTCCTTTTGAAGGTGTAAGCATTCCAGCAATCATCCTTAATGTTGTTGTCTTACCACAACCATTAGGTCCTAAAATACTAGCGACTTTACCCTTCTCAATTTTAAAATTTAGATCCTTTACGGCCCAAAAAGGTTTTTTCTTTTTACCAAATAGACCTTTCTCTTCTGTAGGTGCTTTAAATTGTTTAGATAAATTTTTTGTCTCAATCATATTTTTCTCATTACAGCAGCCATTAACATCATAATTATAAGTACTGATATGGCACCAACAATATCCCCTACTGCAAACCTTATTGTAATAAGAGGATCATATGTTTCATATTGGAAAGTATACCAAGCACCATTACCTATGCCATTCAACATAGCAGTTACAATCACAAAAAGTGTTACATGTTTCCAATTAGTATTTTTTAAGACTTCCATGGATCTTAGATCAAGCCCTAAACCTTTAAATAATAGCCAAGCAAGAATAACAGCAGATGAACTTATTAATGTTCCTATATCAGATCTTTCCCATAAATTTGTGTCCCAAACAAAGTTCCAACAAATCCATTCTGCAAAAATCATAGCTGGTATTGCTGGCCCTCCAAAAAATAATACTGGAATTACTCTCCCAGCATGAGGTATGTATGCGCTACTTCCTAGTTTATTAACATCTGTATCACCTTCCAGAGGTAATATTATTAACATCCAACATACGAACAAAAGACAATAAAAAGTGAAGGTAAGAATACTTACTTCGAACCATTTAGGCATTATATTTTTGGAACAAGTAAAAACGAGCGTTTATCATCAGTAGAATGATGAATCTCAACAACATTTTTATGAACTAATTTTCTAATAGTCTTATAAACAGTTGATCTAGATTTATCGGTAACTTCGACAGCTCTTAGCATGCTACAAGAGTTATTCATTTCAATTTCATTAATTATTTTTAAGAAGATAAATTTCTCTGTTGGATTTAAATCCAGCAAGCCTAGTTCATTATGCATTTGAAAAAGCATTTTATGAATATTTGCTAACTCTTTTGTAACTTTAGACATTAATTTTTACCTGTAGTGTATATTAATCGAACGTTTACTTTTAATCAAAGTTAAATAAATATTGTAACTTCATATATATCTGACTTCCCTCTCTCTCCCATGTTCCCTCAATATCTTCTTGATTGATTGTGCCTCCAAAATAAAAAATTGTGGCTGAATCTGGTTGCCACTGAAAAAGCGCCTGAGTATACGAATCTTCGTTAAAGTTATTATATTCATGGACTAGTTTGAAGAAAGAATCTTTATTGAATTGATAAGTTCCTCTTAAAGAAGTTATATAGCCTGAAAAATAATCTTCCCCTGTCTCTTTATTTGTAAGTTGATTTTTTCGATAGTTATATTGCAGCCTAACTTGATCATTAATCTGAAAACTAGAATTAAAAGAGTAGTTCGTTCTGTCACCAACTTCAGGGGTATCTATTCTTCTAGCTAATGAGTCGCCCCAATCATAGCCAAGCCTTACCCAGAACTTTTCAGATGGGCTATAACTTACACCTATGTTGTAATCCTTTACATTTTTAAAGCTGTATCCTTCAAATGTAATTTTATGTGAATTATCCCAACTCATATTTATATTAAGCTGGTTAGCTAACTCAGCTCTAGCAGATATCACTGTTTCTTGATCTAAAACTACATCATCATAGTCAGTCATAATTTCTTTCCTTAAAGAAATATTTCCTGATCTAATTAACCCCTTGGAACGATATTTAAATTTTTGCTCTAATGAATGTTTTGTCCAATCGTTTTCAGTTGTGAAACCTAAATCACTCCTATAATTTGGTGATTTTGTAGCGAAATAATATCTCGTGTAAAAATTTTCAGTATCTCTTGATAACCCAAATACACCTCCATAACCATCAAATGATTCTCCATCGAGATTATAGGTGTGTTCTTTAGATACATTTGACGTATTAATTACGTCACTAATAGGTTCGTCCATAGTAGTGGAGACTAATTCAAATTTAGTTGAATAAATATCATTAAAAAGAAATTTACCTCTAAAGCTATATAAAGAATTCTTGCCACCGTCTTCATAATCTCTATTAGTAGCTAAAAAGCCAATATTCTGACCATTTTCTAGATTATAGTTATAGCTGAATATGTTGGCATGACTNTTGCCCAACAAACCACTATATGATCTTTGATATCCAGGNACGATTATAGGAGTAGNATTGTCTTCGGCATCTAAGAAATAATAACTNTGTTTTTCNCCTCTGTTGTAAAGTTTCAGAGCATATTCTGGATCATTTATAGATCTTGTATAAACAGCNGCTAAATCTGATGAAAGAAAATCTTTACCTTCATTGAAGAAGATTCTTCTTTCTTCAAATCTTAATGCTGTAGTTTGATTAACATCAATTTTGCTCTGATCTGCTTCAACCTGCGAGAAATCTGGATTTAATGTAAATTCAAAATTATTTCCATCAAATTCATATTCACCACCCAAAGTAAATTCTGAATCAATAGGTTCTTCATTCATATTTCCATCGTTATTTCTCTCTGTGATGGAATTAGCTGTAAATGAAGGTATAAGTCTTTTTTTATTTTTTTTCTTTATATCTTTTAATGTGTAGAACTCATCTGATTGACAAATAATACAACCAGCACCATCTATTTTTTTATAATTCATATATCTGGCTTCAGTGCCTTTGTTATACAATTTTCTTGATAACATTAAGGTCCATTTTTGTTCTTTTAATGCGGGAAAGTTCAAGGAAGAAAATGGAATTTTAAATTCAACCTCATAACCATAATCTGTTAAATGTGCTTTGGCATCGAACTCAACATTATATGAACCATCGAAGTTATCACTGCTATCAACTTTGTTATCACCTATACTTCCAAGTGGATTGCTAGCAAATCTAATGTAATACCTACCATCTCCATAAGTGTCTATTCCAACAGCAACATGATCATCTAACCAATTAATACCGTCTCTTGAACGAATATTGGCTCTAATATAATCTTTATTTCCAAAGGCCCTAAATGCTACATATAAATTACTTTCATCATGTTTAATGAAAACATCAGTTTTATGTTCAGCAGCGGTGTTGTAAGAAGGTTCTATTTCAAATGGTAAATCATAATACTCAGCACCAGCCCATTCTTCATCTTTAACAAAACCATCAAAGACAACATCAGCTGAAACATTTAATAAGAAGATTAAGATTAGTAATATTCTTTTCAATTATGATCCTATGAGCGATAAGTAAGTTTATAAAAAAAATACATAATAACGTCTGTTACTCTTATTGACGAGTTTTGATTGAATTAATTGCAATATTTAGCAATATTTTTTCTTCTTTGCTTTGGCTGAGTGATAGAAGCTCTTCAGCTTCTTCAAGATTTTTTTGACTATCAGGCCATGGTCCAGTTTCATTAAATCGTTCTTTAACAAGATTATTTAGTTCTACTAGAATCTTTTGATTAACTCTATCAGGAAATAGTTGTGCACATATTCTGTATGCAAATTTTTGGTATCTTGTGTCTTCAATTTTTTCAACAAGTTTTATTTTTTCTTCATAAGTTATAGCATCATGAAATTGACTGAATCTGTCTTTATCAATAGCGCTTGGAAAACCATTTGAATAAATCTGTTGTTCAATATGGTTATTTTCAAAACTTGGGAATTCAGTGTTATTTAAAATATCAATAATTTTATTTTGAAAATTTGTATTTTCTTTAATAAGTGTTGCTCTAGTTTTAAAAGTATCTATATCAGTTGGTACGATATCATCACTAATTAATGTCGATAATGAAATAATTGGTAATGTTTTATTGACTGCTAATTTTCTGAAAGGGGAGTCTTTTGATGATTGCAGTAATTGTTCTAATTCTTGATAACTTAAATCAAAATATAATTCTGGATCAAAATTTAAATTGAATACAGCTATTCTATTTGTGTTGGAGTATTCATCCAAAATCGGATAAAAAGGATATGAAGAAGTTTTTTTAGATCTAGCTAAATAATTGCAATGGTAGAAGATATCTTCCTTTTTGAGGCTATTAATTAGTGATTCTTTGCTTGTAGTGTTTATTATTTCTTCATAATAATTTGGTAGTAATTCTTTTATTTTTTTCATTAATTGAACTAAAAAATGACAATCTGCAAGCGCATCATGTGCNTCATCGGTATCAATATCNAGTGAGTCCGCTAAATGTTCAAGTTTAAGTGANGTCTGATTATCAATAACAGGTATAGGAAATACTGTGTGATAAAAATGTAACACAACAGCCATTTTTATAAATAAATCTAAGCGAGAGTTGCCATTTGTGTTTGTTANATAAGGATCGTATAAATTCCAATAAAATTGCCTACGCATTACCTCTTCATCGAATCTAATCCCGTTGTAAGTAATGAACAAACCATTNCCATAATTTAACCAGGTATTCCAAGTTTTATGGATGTTTGAAATTAACTCATAGTGACANATGTCTGATTCAAAAATTTCACTTTTTTTATTAACTGTAAGAGCTTTTGGTGTGACAAGTGTCCATGGTAATGGNGCACATAGTTCATTAAGTGTATCAAGAACTTTAAAATCACCATTGGTTTGTATTGAGCCAAATTGAATTACTTGAATAAAATCGATNTCTTTTACACCTGATGTTTCAGTGTCGTAAAAAATAAAATTATTCATTCTGCATTGAAGAGCTCAAGTAAATCTGAATATCCACCAACAAGCTGGTCATCCTTCATAATTACAGGCATTGTTCTCATCGTNGGAGCAAGCTTTCGCATTTCAGCAAAAAATTGCTCAGACTCATCGATTTTTTTAACCACAACTTGAANNTTATTGTTTCGAATAAGGTCTATAGCTCTTACGCAATAAGAACAGTTATTCTTAGAAAAAACTGTGTAGACATGATCACTGTTCATCATTTACCGGCTTNTCTGCAGGCTCTTCAGCATCTGTACCCTTCTGCTCTTCTCTGTCTCTNTTTTTATTAGTTTTTATACCAGAAGATGACGTGTAGCAAATATAAATATCTTCAGGAAAAGAATATTCGACTGTAGCAAAATCACATTCTTCCTTTAATTCGTTTAATTTTTCTTTTCGTTCCTCAACATAATCGCTTTCAGCTGTAGAAGAACAACCAAGTATTATTAAAATACTAAATAAACAGGTTAGAATATTTTCTAGTTTCATATGAATAAAATTTTAACAATTGATCAAGGCACTACAAGTTCAAGAAGTATTATTTTTGATCAAAATGGTGATATTCAAGATCTAGCACAACAAGAATACCCCTTAATTTACCCAAATGATGGCTGGGTAGAGATTGAACCACATGTTTTGATGAATTCTGTAGAACAGACCTTAAACAACATTAACTTAGATGAAGTTGCTGGTATTGGCATAACTAATCAACGTGAAACAACATTAGTTTGGGACAGAGAAACCGGTGAGCCTATATACAATGCAATTGTTTGGCAGGATCGTAGAACTGCAGAATATTGTTCATCTATAAATGACGAAGCAATAAAGGATACGATTAACAAGAAAACAGGCCTTTTGCTTGATCCTTACTTTTCAGCAACAAAAATTCGATGGATTCTAGATAAAATTCCAAATGCACAAACACGAGCTGAAGCAGGTGAATTGTGTTTTGGTACTGTTGATACATACCTAATGTATAAACTCTCTAAAGGGGAAATCTTTAAGACAGATATAACAAATGCTTCTCGGACAATGTTATTTGATATTCATAAATTGGAGTGGGATGATGAATTATTAAGTTTCTTCAACATACCTAAAGCAATCTTACCGGAAGTTATTCATTCAGATGGAGATTTTGGAACTCTTAATCAACTCAATGATTTACCAGTCAAAGCTGTTTTAGGTGATCAACAAGCTGCTTTATTTGGTCAAGGCTGTCTTTCAAAAGGAGATCTGAAAAGCACATATGGAACGGGATGTTTTCTCATGGCTAATATTGGTCAAGACCCTATCAGTTCAAAAGAAGGATTGTTAACAACAATTGGTTTTAGCTTAAACGGAAAAATATCATATGCCATAGAGGGATCTATATATGCCGCTGGTACAACTGTACAATGGCTCAGAGACAACCTTGAATTCTTTTCAGACAGTTCAGTTTCTGAAAATTTTCTTAATAAAGAAGCAAACGCCAATGGTGTTCATTTTATACCTGCATTTACTGGCTTGGGTGCACCTTATTGGAATTCTGAAATTAGAGCTAGCTTTCATGGCATAACAAGAAATTCTTCAAAAGCTGATTTAATTTCTGCTGCATTTAATTCTATAAGCTATCAAACAAAAGATATTATTGATTGTCTTTCTAAAGCAGGCATTAATGTAAGCTCGTTAAACATAGATGGTGGTATGGTTTCTAATATTACATTTGCGAAACAAATTGCAAACTTATTAAATTTAAAAATATCAATTCCAGAAAATAAAGAATCAACAGCCCGTGGGGTAGCTATACTAGCAGGTATTAAAAGTGGAATTATGGATACAAACCATGTTTTAAAGCAAATGAAAACATCTTATGATCCAGAGTTAGACAAACATAAGGCAATGCAAGAAGACTATATTTTATGGAAATCTATAATAGAGAGTTCTCTATCACCATAACCATCGCTTTGTAGATTCTGAATATGACTTCCAATCATCTTTGAACTTCTCTTCTAGTTTAGTTTCTTCATGTGGAATCCATGTATTTTCAATTATTGAAATAAAAAGCACTGGAATTAATAATGCCGATAGTGATTGCATTAAAAATGCTGATGCAATTAATATGCCTGTCATGCCTAAATAGATTGGATTTCTTGTATAAGTAAATGGGCCAGAAGTAACGATTTTTTCAGGTTCACCATCTGGCAATATAGTTGTCTCATTCTTTTTTAACTCTTTGGCAGACCAAACAATCAAACCAATGGAACAAAACAAACACATTAATCCGAGCAACATGCTTAGGTTTACTTCAAGTGGAATCATGACATAAAGGATAAATTGCACGCCCAAACAGGCTAGAGTTATAACTGGTGGAAAGGATAATTTCATAAATTTAGTCTAATGTTTTTTAAGCTAAAAAAAACCCCTCATTTCTGAGGGGTTAACGTGTGAGAGACTTCCTATAGAAAGGTAAAAATATGAACTAGAAAGTAAACTTCACACTGAATGCATCTAATCTAGGCTTTTTTGCAAAGTTAAAAAACTTTGCAGAATCAGATACATTCTTAACAATAGTGTAGGCAAGGCTGAAAATTACAGCTCTAACATCATAAGTTGCAAGGGTGGAATATGACGTTTGTGGGCCGTATACTTCTGCCTGCCCCCCACTAATCTTTTCTCTAACGACACGATGCATATAAACACCTTGGTAAAAGTCATTACATGCATCGTTTGTACTTTGAAATTTATTCATCATACTTCGTTCGAGTTCTCTAATTCCTTATCAGAAATTAGTATGTCCACCTTAGAGACACTCTTGTATTCAGTTCTTCACCAACTGATGCTTGGTGAGTACTGTGTGAATGTGGGAAATATAATTCATCGAATAAATTCTCAACATTCACCTGAACTGATACATCATCAGCAACTGTATAGTATGCTGCGAGGTCAACTCTAGTGTATTCAGGAAGAACTAAACCAGGTGTGTTATCTTTAATCTTAGATTCACCTTGTTGAGTAATACCTAAAGCCATACTTAATTTGTCGTTCATTTCCCAGCCAGCAAACAATGAAAGTGTATGCTCTGGAATTTCACGAGGAATACCGCCTGAACTTGTTTCACCGCTAAGGTCAGAGTAACCAATTGCTAGATTTAGGCTCTCACCTACTCTACCTTTTAGTTCAAGTTCTACACCATCAACAGTAAGTCCACGAATTTCTGCGTTTTCACCTGTATCGTTATCAAATGCTGCTCTTGTTTGCTCACTGTCAAACATAGCTGCTGTGAAGCTCATACTATCGGAAATAGCCCATTTAATACCAACTTCAGTGCTTTCGAAGACATCTGGGTCTAATCTAGCAGAAGATGCACTAAGAGCTTTAAACTGTTCACCAGATCTTGGTAAAAAGCTTTCGCTATAGCTGTAGTAAACAGATACATTTTCCTCAGGCTTATAAACGACACCAAATCTTGGTGAGGTTGTGCTGTCATTTCTTGATTCTGAAGTACCATTTTTGACATCTGCCACGGTAATATCGAAATCATCAATACGTGCACCAACCATTACTTTTAGATTGTCTGTTACATCAATCTGATCTTGTACAAAGAATGAAGTTACAGAAATATCAGAAGTTGTTCTACTCTTCAGTGCAGAAGTGAAATCTACACTTGTAGCAACTCCAGCTGAGTTAACTGTGAAATCCATAGGGTTTGTTATAGCGAAGACTTCATTATCATCACTAGTTGTTGACCAGAATGTGTCATATCTTAGGTTTTTATTTTCTGTATCAATAAATTCAGCACCAACTAAGAAAGTATGTGACATATTGCCAATCATCATTTCATTAACTACGTTACCTGAAACAATGAAATTATCTCTTTCTGTTGGGTCTAAATAACCATCCATAGTTACGAGTGTTCCATCGTAACCTGATGCATAAAGGTTTTGATACAGTTTCTCAAAGCTACTAGAAGTTACGCTTAAGTTTGCTTTGCTTGTTTCTGAAAGTTTATGGCTTACCATTCCTCTGAAGATTGTTGCTTCAAGAGTTGTAACGTTAATATCAGGATCACCAAAAACTATATCTGAAAGTGACTCATCAGGTCTACCATTAATAGTAGGTATACCTCTATCAATGAATCTTTCATGATCTGCGTACTCATATGAAAGATTTACTGTTGTTTCAGGACTTACAACTAATGTAACAACTGGGTTAATACCAAGTCTTGAACCATCGTAAAAGTCTCTGTGGTTAGCTAAATCATCACTATGAACGTTTATTCTCATCGCAGAATTTGGTCCAGTAACAAAGTTTGTATCTATAGCCACGTCAGAAGCACCAAAAGAATCAACACCAAAATCATTAACTGTGAAGGTTTCACCTACAACAGCTTTCTTAGTGACCCTATTGATAATTCCACCTGTACCACCTCTACCGAATAGTAAAGCATTAGGTCCTCTTAGGATTTCTACTTGCTCAACATTGTATAAAGACCTGTAGTATTGAACGTCGTCTCTAACGCCGTCTTGGAAAAAGTCAGCAGTAGATCTTACGCCTCTGAATACTACTGCGTCACGGTGACCTTCACCTTGTGATGTGTTAACACCAGGTGTATATCTAATGATATCGCCGATCTGTCTAAAGCCTTGTCGTCTAATATCATCATCCGTAACAATAGATACGGTTTGTGGCACGTCTAAAACTGGAACTGGAGTTTTAAGTGCATTTACTTGATCAGAATAAAGAACGTTACCCTTAACGACAACTTCCTCCACCTCATCTCCCTCTGTTACGGTTTGTCCAAACATAACAGCGGTAACAAAAAATAGTAATTTAATTAAATTTTTCATATTTACCTAATTAGTTCATGAATGATAATCGAAATGAGAATCATTCTCATTTAGGAATTATAAGAGTGAATTAATTAAAAACAAGTATTTAATGAAAATAAATTTAAGTTATATAGAATAAAAATATGCAATCAAATCTTAAGTTGGATAAAAATTCTGTAGCAGGCTTTTTAGGTGATTATGAGCCATTAAGATATTTGGAAAATAAAAACAAAGATGAAGAGATTTTGGAGAACCTTTCCAATGCGATTCCAAAGCTACTCTTAACCAATAAAATTAGAAGGCAAATAGATGCACTTCCAGATGATTTTTTTAGTCATGATCTAACAAAATACAGTGAAGAAGAGTTACGTTTATTAAACGTTCAATTCTCATTCATAGCACACGCTTATGTGTGGGGAGATTTGGCTCCCTCAAAAATATTAGCAAAACAAATATCTGTACCATGGGCACAAATATCAAGTTTACTTGGCAGACCCCCTATTCTGAGTTATGCGAGTTACTGCTTAGACAATTGGCATAAGATAAATCCAGAAGATGGTGTAACACTTGATAATGTTGCTCTTAATTATAATTTTCTCGGTGGAATAGATGAAGACTGGTTTGTAACAATTCATGTTTGTATAGAGCATGCAGCTAAGCCGGCAATTGAAGCAGCATTTAAAATTGCTGATGCCTATGAGCAGAAATCATGTAGTGATGCCGTTCTACAAACAAATTTAGAGACTATTAAAGAAGCGATGCTCAATGTAAATCATATTTTCAGAAAGATGCCTGAAAAATGTGATCCCTACATTTATTATCACAGAGTAAGACCGTATATTTTTGGCTGGAAAAATAATCCATCTCTACCAGAAGGACTTATATATGAGAATTGCTTTGATGATAAACCTCAACTATTTAGAGGAGAAACTGGTGCTCAGAGTTCAATAGTGCCAACATTGGACGCTTTATTAAATGTTGTACATGAGAAAGATGAACTCAGAGAGTATCTAGATGAAATGAAATCTTACATGCCGCCATCTCACAGAGGCCTTATAAAATTTGTCGAAGATCATAGTAAGGTTAAAGAGGATATAGCTGGCAAAGATGTGCTAACAGAACTATTCGATGACTGTTGCCAGGAAATTTCAATTTTTAGATCTCAACACCTTCGTTATGCCGCTGATTATATACATAACCAAAATACTAAAAATACACTTTTTAAAAAGTTTAATTTCATGCTAAGTTAAATATTTAGAACTCATCTATTTCCCTTTTTTAATAAAAATAAATATATATATTAGTTTTATTTTT
>NYSP01000016.1 GCA_002683115.1 Gammaproteobacteria bacterium | reverse complement strand
TATCTGATGAAAAAAATGATCCAATCCAATCGCCAAGCATTGATGATTTTATAGCCCCCGCCATTGATAAACCACCACCAAAAAGCAGCAAAATTCCCCATGGTAAGTTTTTTGTTGTTTTCCAATCAATAAGGCCTTCTCCAGATGAAGATCTTGTTATGAATATAGCTAATGCCGCAAATATAGCTATACCATAATCAGTTAACCCTGTTAAAAATGGTAACTGGACTAGGAGTTTGCTAAACATCCATGCAAATGCTGTAAAAGCAAAGATAATCAGGACTCTTCGCTCATCTGATCTCATGTCGCCTAATTCTTTATACATATCATTAAGCGCATTAGATGTCTCAGGAGAACCTTTTATGTTTACAGGGAAAACTATATGTGTCAGTAGAAACCAACCACATAAAAGCATAATTGCTGACATTGGCGTAGCTAATAGCATCCAGTCACCAAAATAAACCTGAATGCCTTCATCTTCTAAAAAACTTTTAACTAGTACGTTTGGTCCTGTACCTATTGTTGTAGCCATACCTCCAATAGTTGCTGCATAAGCGACACCTAATAGCAATGATGTTTGAAAATTATTAAATTCCTCTTCACTTTTTGTTTCAGTTGTTTTGTGAATAACAGCGGCGATAGCAAGAGCGATTGGAAGTAACATTAATGTAGTGGACGTGTTCATTATCCACATGCTTATCACCGCACTGACAAGCATAAAACCACCTATTAAATATTTCGCATTAGTACCTACTAGAATTAACATGCTTAATGCCATTCTTTTATGTAGATTCACTTTTTCAATGCCTAAAGCCAGAATAAACCCACCCAGAAAAAGAAATATATTTGGGTGTGCATAGGGTTTAGCAGCCATTGTAAAGGCATCTTTTGCAGAAAAAATACCTTCCTCATATGGACCATAGATCTGAAATATTGGAAATAATGCCAGAGGAAGTAGTGCTGTAACTGGTAAAGGAATTGTTTCTGTAGCCCACCAGATTGCCATAAGCATTGATATACCAGCAACATGCCATGCTGCAACAGATAATCCTGCCGGTGGATTAGTAAGTAATGTTATAAGAAATATAGACAAACCAACAAAGAAACCAATTGATTTTATGTTGGAGAAGAATTTCATAAAAAAAGGCGCGAAATTAATCGCGCCTTATAAGACTTAACTTAGTATGTAAATCTAAGATCTAAGTAGAAGTTTCTTTGAAGATTATTATCTAAATCTTCGAAGTAACCCATTCTTGAAGAAGCTAGTGGAGCTCTTCTGTCGTGCCAATTGTTGACACCCATTCTAATTCTTAGATCACCATCATTGAATTTAGTGTAGTAATCACTGTAAACATTCATTGTTTTAAATGGTTTAACAGCCCACATTGATCCAGCACTACTAATTGTTCTGTCTTCGTAGACAGTACTTCTAGCATTCTGGTTAATACCAAGTGCCCAGTTACCACTTCTAAATCTTAATGATGTGTATGCTTTTCTCTTTGGAGCACCATTTACAGCCAAGATATCACCAAAACCATCAATAGCTCTCACTGGTAAGAAACCATCAGCCATTGCTTGATCAAGTGTTGATAATGTTGGTCCATACTTTTGCTCTCTTTTTGTAAGCATAGAAACTTGATGTTTGAATGAGAATTTACCAAACCATGTGTCTAGATCGTAATAAACACCAAGGTCAGTACCTTCAAGAGTTCTATCATTCAAGTTTGCATAGTTGTCTTCTACTCTTTCAGCCAAACCAAATGGACAAATACCTGCATCCAAGAAAGATTGTGGATTATCAGGTGCTTGTCTAACAACAGCTGAGTTTGTTACAACACCAGCACAATTGCTTAAATCATTTGACTGTAGTCTTAAGAATAGATCAAGTAGCATATGGTTTTCTTCACCAAACAAACCAATTGTGTTTGTTGAGTCAATAGACCATACATCATATGTAATAGTTAAATTATCTGTTGGTTCCAGAACAATACCTACAGTAGTATTCTCAGATTCTTCAGCAGTTAATTTTGAACTACCAGAAGCTTGTCTCTGTACTGAATATCTTCCATCTGAATCGTCAGTATCAACGCCAAGGCCTGCAGCATAGATAGTTGCAGCATCATTTCTAGTATTATTTCTTACAACAATACCTTCATTGATAGTGATCATATTTGGTGCTCTGAAAGTGTCTTGCTGAGAACCTCTAATTTTTAGAATATCATTCACTCTCCAACCAAAAGCTACTCTTGGAACACCAGTTCCTTCAAAGTCTGTATAAGCTTCTTGTCTGTAAGCAAGCTGAAGATCAAATTGTTCTACAACAGGGATATTCATTTCTGGACTTACTACAGGCACATCAAACTCAACATAAATTGAGTTAACATTTCTACTACCTGCGCTATCCGGTGTAGGGGAGCTATTAGCTAAGTCTGAAACATATGGGAATGTATCGCCCGCACTTGTTGAAAGCTGACCAGAAGTCTTTCTTTCAGTGAAAACAATTGTTCCATCTAGACGAGGATCTCTGTCATCAACATAAGTCTCATCTCTAATTTCAAAACCAAATGCCATTCCGACATCACCACCTTTGATAGTTACCACATCAGGCTTTGACATTCTCAGATCAAGAGTTGTAAGGGTTCTCTCATTTGCTCTGAAAGCATCAACTAATGCTGGGCCTATTCCGCCTTCTGTATAATCAACTGGGTTGTGTGAAACAAAACCTGTTTGATACACACCACCACCATTGAAAGGGTTATAAGCAGAAGAGTCTGTTCTGTGGAGGAGGGCATCCATTAATGTATTTGATACTCTGTTGTGTGTGACATCAAATGCCTCTGCAATTGAATAACTTACTGCTGATTCCCAATCCCAGCCTGTATCAGTAACACCTCTAACACCTACTAGGAATCTTGATGTCTCTTTGTCGTTGTCAACAATTCTTGCGCCTGCATCAACAAATCTGTAGTTATCCATCAATAAGGCCTTGCCTGTAAAGTTATATGGGTTTGTTGCAGGAACAACGAATTTAACTGAAGAGAAATGTGATACAGAGTGTCTGTTACCATTGTACTCACTCTTGTAAAGACCATATTCAGCGAACATTTCACTACCATTTCCTAAATCATGATTTAAGAAAACAAACATATTATGTCTTTGAACTGCACCAAGAATATCTCTTTGTCCGTTCCAGTTGTGTGTGTAGTTACCTGAAGAATCAGATGCTGCACAAACACCTCCACCGAGGTTCAATAGACAATTTGGATCACCAGCAGCTTTGATTAAAAACTCTCCGGAACCATCTGTATATGGAGCAGTACCACTCATATCAAATTGACCCCATGCTGAATTAGATGAACATCTGTAGAATGCACTATCGAACTCTGCTGGAACTAAATCACCATAATCACATCTTCCCATAATCTCATCTTCTGATGCTGCTACTCTATCTCTCTGGTAGTAACTGAAGTACATAGAAACATTAGTGTTTCCTCCATTGAAATCTTGTCCATATTTCATAGAGAATTTATGATCATCTCTATTGAAGTGCTGCCAATTTTGGAATCTTCCTCTCATTTGGAAGCCCACATAATTTGTATCAAGCACATTATTTACAACACCTGCGACAGCATCTGAACCATAAATAGCACCAGCACCATCTCTTAGTATTTCAACTCTATCTACAAGTGAAACAGGTATATTATTTGAGTTAACTGTTGCTACTGGAACAAAACTTCCACCAACTTCTTCAGTTTGGTAGGAAGGTGTTGAAATCATTCGTCTTCCATTTAGAAGTACTAGTGTATTACCTGTTCCTAATGATCTAATATCAAAAGCTCCAACGTCACCTCTGGATGCATTCACACCCCCACCATTTGAGCCTACATCATTGAACTGGTTAACACCTTGTTCTGTTAAAGTTGCAAGTAATTCGTCACCTGAATTAACTCCTCTGTCATCGATATCATCTGCTGTGATAACGGTAACTGGAAGAGCTTCGTTAATTCTAGCACCCTTAATTTGAGTACCTGTAACGACTACTTCTTCTACGTCATTGCCATCGCTTACATCCTGTGCATTCACAGAGAAAGCAACCGCACATAATAAAAATATTAAATATTTTATCTTGGTCATATTGAGAACCCCCTCTCGTTATAGTTTATTTAACTAGAATTAATATATTTTTTCAAGTCTTAAAACATATTTTGAATCTGTGGAAAATATTTTAGAATAAGGGTTTCTGGGGCCATAGCTCAGCTGGGAGAGCGCAACACTGGCAGTGTTGAGGTCAGGGGTTCGATCCCCCTTGGCTCCACCAATGCAAATTAGTCTATTTTTACTAACACTCAAATTCTTCAAAAGTCTTTTATTATCTGCAAAAACAAGGTCTTTGTATGGTAAATAATAATTATTTTCTTGTGCATCTAAACTCTTTTGTTAATATTTGGATAGGGGGTGGAAGATGGAAATTTCGTTTATTGGATGGGTTCATACTATCTTAGGCACTGCGGCAATACTTGTTTCGATTTATATTATTGTTTCAAAGGGCTTTATAACCTCAAATAATCTTATTGGAAAATTTTATATTATTGCGACTCTTATTACGGCTTCCACTGCACTGATGCTTTACAAAAATGGTGGATTTAATCTAGCTCATTTATTAGCTATCTTCACAATAATTGCGATCATCTTGGGTTTAGCCTCAGAAAAGTATGACTTTTTTGGCTTGTCTAGATACATTCAAGCAATGTCTTACACTGGTAGTGTTTTATTTCATTTAATGCCTGGTATTGCTGAAGTTAATAAAAGACTTCCTTTAGACAGTCCAATGGGTTTGTCAGTTGATGATCCAATAAATATTCGTTATTACTTAATTTTTACAATAGTTTGTGGAATAACAATAATTCTTCAATGGTTTTTCATTTGGAAGAAAAAAGCTTAACTATTATTTCTCTTCCAATAAGAGTGCAGGGCATAGAACCAAAAACCATTAATAATTGGTTCAACAAAGGCATCGATGGCTGCCAAGTTAAGTGGAGCATTAAAAATTAAAGCGGCACACAAGGTGGCTACACAAATGTGTCCAACAGTGTAGATGACTGTAATGACTATGTTTGATAATTTATTTTTAAAATATTGATGAAGAAGGTAAAACCAGAAACCGTTAATTATGGGCTCAATAAAGGCATCAATTGCAGCCAAATTTAGTGGAGCATTAAAGATATAAGACGCACATGCAATTGCAATAAAAATATGACCAACTGTATATACGACAGCAAGACCAACACTTCCAAGATTTTTAGTTCTTCTTTGTATTATACCTGCCAACTTTTCGCTTGGTTCAATGGTTTTTTCAGATAAGATTGTAGCCAGTTCAGTCATGGGGTTATTTTAGCATGTCTAGTTGTTTTTTATTGATTAAATATGCTTTCCAAGCAATCTCCTGCAAGAAAGCCCTATCATTATCATTTATAGAATCGTAATAATTAAATTCTAGGCCTTCGGGAGACTTATTTGTAATGCTTGCCACAACTGTCGCTGATGCAAGATAAGTACCGAGCGGGCCAGGATGTGTACCATCTGGATGATGAAGTTTAATGCTAGGTTTCTCTTTGTAAGCTAATCAAATGCTAAACCAACTGGAATTACCATTGATCCACTTTTTATACCTGCCTCGTAATATGTTTTAGTAATTTTTTCAATCAAGTTTGGTTCATATCTGTCATCTGCTTCTGTATAGGCATGAGTCATGTATAACGCTGTCTTAACTCCTTTTGATTGCGCTTTTTGGCTGAACTCCATGGCAGTTAAAATAAATTCTTCTCTATTTTTTTTATTTGTCACTTGGGCGCTGCCTCCCTGCATGATAATCAAATCAACTTGTTGTTCTAAATTTAAATTTCGAAAATCAAGTAAATGATCAATATTATGATGATGTAATCTAGAGCCACCTATTGCTGAAAGTTTTGTCTCAACATCTGAAACGCTGTAGGCTTCATCTAGCATAAACTCGACATAATTATGGACACTGTTGTTGTAATAGAGGTAACTATTACCAATAAATAAAATGTTTTTTGGATGTTCAGCTAAAAGACTTAGATTTACAAAAGAAAAAAACAAAAACCAAATTAGTCTCATCTTATGTCCTTATGCATTGCAGTGAACTTAACAATACAAACAAGATCACCTTGTTCGTCTGTTATTTCAACATCCCATACAGATGTGCTTTCTCCAATATGGTTTGGCTTAGCTATTGCATAAACAAACCCATCNCTAGCGCTTTTAAGATGATTTGCATTAAGGTTTAATCCNACAACGGTTTTTTTTGAAGGATCAATACACAAGAACGCTGCAAAGCTCGCGACACTTTCAGCTAGAACACATGAAGCTCCACCATGTAGCAAACCTAAAGGTTGCTTAGTTCTTTCATCGACAGGCATCTTTGCTTTAAAGAAATTCTCCCCTAATTCAAGAAATTCAATACCCAAACTTTTATCAATGTTTTTAGCAGCATCGCNAAAGTCAATATCAGAATAGTCTTTAAACCAAATACTCATACACGAATTATATAGAAATAATTTGAAAATTAATTTTTTGTTAAATATTAGTTTATTACACATAAAAATATAAAAAATTTGTTTTATGTGCTAAAAAAATTCACAAAAATACCTAATATGCAAAAAAAACTTCAATATTTAGAAAAAAAGCTCTAGAATTTNATTAGGTCTATTCGTCACTTAGAGAAATTTATTAAAGAATGTCTGGCCCAACTTCCATTCTAAAATCAATCTAAGTGGCGAATTTTTTCTTTCTGTCTCTAATTTTTTCTNTTGTAAAGCTCAGCATCGAAGATTTATCAGANAATTGAACATCAACAGATAGATCTTTGTAATTTGGATTTACAGGTAACCAAGGTTTCCCATTGCTGAACCCAAAACTTTTTGCCATTGAGTTCCATGGCATTGGTGTTCTACAACCNTCTCTGCCCTTAAATTCAGGCCAAAAAGTTTGACCGAATGGATCTTTGATATCCTCATAATTTACATTTGTTTCAGGNAGNCCAAGCTCCTCACCCTGATAAATNCAGACATTNCCCTCCAGATTCAAAAGTTTTTCCATTAAATCTTTTGGGTTCATATTTGCTCTTGAAACAATTCTTTTAGAATCATGATTGCTAAAGGACCANCATGGCCANGAATCCCTTTGAGAGCGCATAAATTCATCAACTATCCCATCAACATTTTCAAAATTAAACTCTTCTGATAAAAATTCAAAACAATAGGCCATNTGTAAACGATTATTGCCCGTATATTTTCCTATTACCTCAAAAGGCTCTTCAGCAACTATTTCCCCAATTGAGATAGCACCATATGTATCAAGCAAAGACCGAATTTTTTCAAGAAAAGATANAGTTTCAGGTCTTGTATTATCGTATTTATGAACTTGTAACCCGTAGGGATTTTCTTTATTAAATCCAAGTGGTCNCACTTCTGATATTTCTTTGTATGGNTTGTTCCTTAATTCTTGATCATGAAATAAAAAATTTATTACATCAAAACGNAAACCATCTACACCAAATTCAAGCCAAAATTTTATCTCAGATAGCATTTGTTCTTGAACCCTATCATTGTGAAAATTTAAATCAGGTTGTGATTTAAGAAAGTTATGAAGGTAAAACTGTTGTCTTGTTTCAGACCATTGCCACGAACTTCCNCCAAAAACTGATAACCAATTATTCGGAGGCTCATNTTTGTTTCCATCTTCCCATACATACCAATCAGAGTATTTATTATCTGAAGATTTCTCACTTTCACGAAACCAGGAATGTTCATTTGACGTATGACTCAAAACAAGATCAGTTAAGACCTTTATATCATTTTGATGAAATACCCCTAATAATTCTTTAAAGTCTTCATTGTTGCCAAAAAGACTATCCACTTTTCTGTAATTAGATACATCATAACCAAAGTCTTTTTGTGGTGATTCAAAGAAAGGAGATATCCACACATAATCAACCCCCAAATCTTTTATGTATGAAACTTTTTTCGTAATTCCGTTTAAATCACCAATACCATTATCGGTAGTGTCAAAGAATGATCTTGGATAAATCTGGTAAATTACGCTGTTCTTCCAATTTTTCATTAATCTGTAGATTATCGCATTTTCAGGTTATGGGAATAATTTATTTTATATATAATCACTACATTCTTAGGAATTACACTTGAAGTCAAAAATTTTAGTTATTGATCTTGGAGGCACCAATCTCAGAGTTGGAATTGGTGACCCNTCAAATCTTTCAGTCTCAGAAGTTAGTAAGACACAAATTAATAGTAGTGAGGATTTTTACCACACACTTAAACATCACGTTGACCTTCATCATGCCAGAGAGGTGGTCTTGTCTGCTGCAGGTCCAAAAATAGATGGATGCATCAATATGACAAACAGAGATTTGAAAATATCACCAGAAGAAATAAAACAAAATTTAGGTTTGGAAAAATTTTTATTGCTGAACGATTGGGAGTCAATCGGTTATTCAGTNCCATTATTGAAAAATGATGATTTTAAAATTTTAAAAAATGGAAAAAATAAAGAAGATTCAACTTGTTTAGCACTAGGACCGGGAACTGGCTTAGGCTTCGCTGTAATAAGAAAAGTAAGAGATGATATTAACGTGTACCCAACAGAATTAGGCAACACACAAAGCTTCAATCATTTTCTAATGGATTTATTCNAAATTGCCGAGAAGAAAAATTTCAATGTTCTTGAAGATTTTATTTCAGGTACTGGCATACGAAAAATTTATACTGAAAAAACTGGAAAAAATTATGAAAATAAACAAATTCTAGATCTCTATCACAAAGATGAGATAGTAACTGAGTTAATTGATAACTTCGTACTCGGGTTATCCAAAATTTTAAGTGATTTAGCTTTACTATTTAATCCTGAAGGAGGGGTTTTTTTAGCAGGTGGTTTATTACGAAAACTTAATTCCATGGGTTGTTTAAACAATGTTAATAAAACATTTGCTGATCATTTGTCTAAATCTCACAATACATTGCTCGAAAACACTACAATCAACTTAATTGAAAAAGAACATACACCATTGTATGGAAACTTAAATTATTCTGTCATAAGGAGGAAGCATGAATAGTTTGGACTATATGATCGTTGGCTTTTATGCCATTGCACTTGTTGCTATAGCTACTTACGTATCAAGAACAAAAAAGGGTGAACAAAAAACACCTGANGATTACTTCCTNGCGGGAAGATCATTACCATGGTGGGCTATCGGAACATCATTAATAGCTGCAAATATTGCAGCTGACCAAATAATTGGTATGAATGGGGATGCTTACGCCTTTGGTATGGCAATAGCAGTCTATGAATGGACAGCAGCTGTAGCGTTAATNGTAGTTGGAAAGTTTCTTCTACCTGTTTATTTGAAACAGAGAGTTTTTACAATGCCTCAACTCCTTTCACAAAGATATGACACTAGAGTNAGTAAGCTTTTAGCAGTTCTGATGTTGATAATGTATGTATTTGTTATTCTTCCGACAATACTTTGGTTAGGCGCAAAAGCCGTGAATAATTTAACGGGTCTAGAGCTTGTACCCGCAATGGTTTTATTAGGCGTATTATCATTAGCTTACTCGCTTTATGGTGGACTCAAAGCTGTTGCATTCACAGATATTATCCAAGTAAGTTTGCTAATTTTCGCAGGTTTATATGTTTCTTATGTNGGTCTCAATGCCATTTCAGATGGAAATGGTATGTGGGAGGGATTTGTAATTCTTCAAAGTGAATTTCCTGAAAAATTTGATGCTTTATTATCTTATGTACCTAAAGATCAAGATCCTGAAGCCTATGCAAACTATGTAAAACTTCCAGGTATCTGGGTATTGATAGGTGGCATGTGGATTGCACACTTCTATTATTGGGGAACAAATCAATACATCACCCAGCGAGCTTTAGGTGCCAAGAGCNTAAATGAAGCTCAAAATGGCCTTATGTTTGCAGGATTTTTAAAAATTCTAATGCCAGTAGTTGTAGTTCTTCCAGGCCTAATAGCAGTTGCNCTTGAGGGCACAGCGATCCCTTCACTTGATGGCGATAGAAGTAAAGCCTATCCTTCAATGCTTTCGCTTCTTCCGAATGGAATACTTGGTTTAACATTTGCAGCACTTGTAGCAGCAATTGTTTCGTCTTTAGCGTCATTAACAAACAGTGTCAGCACAATATTTACTATGGATTTATACAAAAGCAATCAAGCAATTGATGATGCTAATCTTGTAAAAATTGGAAGAAGAGCAGGTTTGTTNGGTTTGATTATTTCTATCATCGTTGCTCCTATATTTCTTGGCAGTCTCGATTCTGCATTTCAATACGTTCAGGAGTATATGGGATTATTTAGTCCAGTNATTTTATTTGTTTTCTTATCTGCAATAGTGTTGAAAAATTCAACATCAAACTCAGTTCTGTGGGGTTCAGCAGCTGCACTCACAGCTGGTGTCTTTATGAAACTATATGTTGCTAATACATCAGAATCTTTAATTGAGCCTTTCATGCATCAAATGGCAATATCATTTTTTCTTGCATTTATAGTGAGCGGATTACTTTCACCTAAAACGGAGAATGAAAAAGTTTTCAGTTTGTCAGCAANTGATTTTAAAACTTCAAATCTATTTAATGTNGGTTCAACTGTGATTGTTTTAATTCTTGCATCAATTTATATAACTTATGCATAGAAAGTTAGTATTTTTTATATTTATTTCTGCTTTCAGCTACTCTCAAGATGTTAATTGGGAAAGAGTAAATTCTTGTCCAGTCGGTGATGTTGAACTCGTAGAAAAAATAATGATGGACATGACAGTCGAAGAAAAGGTTGGACAGACTATCATGGCAGATTTAGATTTCATTAGCCCGTCAGATTTAAAAAGATTCCCAATAGGAGGGATTCTTAATGGTGGTAACACATCTCCAAATGGTAACCAAAAAGCCTCAACCGATGAGTGGAAACAATTAGCAGAAGATTTTTACATTGAATCAACAAATCGTGGCGGAGCAAATGTACCAATTCTTTGGGGGACTGATGCTGTTCATGGGCATAGTAATGTCTTTGGAGCGACTATTTTTCCTCATAACATAGGCCTTGGTGCGACAGCTAATGAAAAACTACTTAAGGATATTGGCTCAGCCGTTGCAGAGGAAGTTCTAGCAACAGGAATTTATTGGACTTTTGCCCCAACAGTAACTGTTCCACAGGATTATAGATGGGGAAGAACATATGAAGGTTATTCAGAAAGCCCGGAACTTGTTTCAAAACTTGGGGAAGCATTNATTTATGGATTACAAGGAAATGGAGAAAGTTTTTTAGCTGAGAACAAAATTATTGGAACAGCTAAGCATTTTCTTGGAGATGGAGGTACTGCACTCAATAGTTCTGAGGCATATATTCTTGACCAAGGAGATACAAGNGTTGACGAACAAACACTTAAAAAAATACATGGAACACCATATTACAGTGCTCTAGATGCATGCATTCAAACAGTCATGGCTAGTTTTAATTCTTGGAATGGAAAAAAAGTTCATGGTGATTATTATCTGCTTACAGAAGTATTAAAGAATCAAATGGGATTTGATGGTTTTGTTGTTGGAGATTGGAATGGCCATGGACAAATNCCTGGNTGTTCGAATGGAAGCTGNCCAGCTTCATTAAATGCTGGGGTTGATATGAATATGGTTCCTGAAAACTGGAAAGATTTATATAGAAATACCCTTAGACAGGTAAAAAATGGAGAAATTTCAATTGAGAGATTAGATGATGCTGTAAGGAGAATAATTTCAGTAAAACAAAAACTTGGCNTATTTAATGGTAAAAGACCATCTAACTCNCCTTTTGAAGANGTAGGTTTGAAGCACAACCGTGACATAGCTAGACAAGCTGTTCGTGAATCATTGGTCCTGCTCAAAAACAATAATAATATTTTGCCTTTAACAAAAGGAAAAAAAATATTAGTTGTTGGAGCAGATGCTAACTCACTNAAAACTCAAACTGGTGGTTGGACTCTNGATTGGCAAGGAACAAATAATCGTAATATTGATTTCCCAGGATCANTNCCTTTCTTGTCTGCACTNGTTGAAAAAGCTGGTCANGAGAATATAGATTATGTTGAAAATTTAACACAAATTANGAAAGATTATGATGTTGCTGTGGTTGTNTATGGAGAACAACCATATGCCGAAGGTGTNGGAGATAGGCAAAATTTAAATTTCAATGGAACTAGACATATTTCAGCGTTAAATTTGCTNAAAGAGAAAGNAATACCAACAGTTTCTATTTTCATGACTGGNCGACCNTTNTGGGTCACAAAAGAAATAAATTTATCTGATNGTTTTGTNGTTGCTTGGCTTCCNGGAACGGAATCAAGAGGCATTACTGACGTAATATTCCATGATGGAAAAAGTGATTATGATTTTTCAGGAAAGCTACCTTTTAGTTGGCCAAGGAATACAAAGCAAGCAAATTTAAATTATTTCGATGCTACCTCAAATCCACTATTCAGTTTTGGTTATGGTCTAACTTATCAAGATGAAATCTCTATAAGCGAATTAGATGAAGGTGANNAATCTGAACAAAGACTAATTTCTATCGAACTGATGAATGGGACTATAAATGACAAGTTCATAGGTTTNATAAGAGAAAGCGACTTGGCAGAAGTTCAGATCTCAAGCAATAAAGTNAGTTCTCAAAATAATTTGGTATCAATAGACCTTATAGACGTGAATATTCAGGATGATACATTAAAAATTAATGTGCAGAAATCTGATTACCTTAATAGTTTCTTNTTNCTTTCTAAAGAAATATTAGATTTAAGCTCTCTTTCTGATGGNTATATAAACNTAAATGCACGTGTNAATGATNTTNGCGGAGAAATTAAATATATTCTTTCATGTGGTATCGGTTGTTTTCCTGTGATTGATTTAACTGAGTTTTTACAAGTTTCAGAAGGCTTTCAAAATTACAGTATACCCATAAAGTGTTTCACAAATTACAGTAATTTGGATTTAACAAAAGTGAACTTACCAATGTATTTAGCTACTCAGGGCCCTCTAGATATTGATATTTCCAAAGCTAATATTTCCAGAGATGCAGGCGAAATAGTATTAAGTTGTTATTGAATTTGAAGTTCTGAGTTTGATACCAAAATACCATTAATATCTGCATAAACCCAATCACCTGGTTTTAGAGACAGCCCATCAATAAAAATTTCAATATCTTTTTTGCCTTGTTTGTTCTTATGGCTTTTCTTTGGACATGTACCAAGTGCAAAAACTGCAATGTCCATTTCAGATATAATCTCTGCATCTCTTATCCTGCCATTAACGATTACTCCTCCCCAGTTATTCTTTTTGGCTAATTCTGCTAGGTTATCTCCAAGCAATGCAACATTTTTAGACTTTTCCCCATCAATAAATAAAATTTTT
>NYSP01000015.1 GCA_002683115.1 Gammaproteobacteria bacterium | reverse complement strand
GGAAACTGTTCAACGCCTGATTGTTCAGAAGGCTCATGTAGATTTCAGGGGGCATCTCAGAGGGCATGCTATTTTGTTCGAAGATCGTTGGCCTCTCCACCATGCATAGTATGACTCTGAAGAGTTGGAGACTCTCTTTCTTGTCGCCTCTTGCAGAGCAACTTGAGCAGTAGTAGTGGTCGTCGTCGTTGTTGTAGTCGTCGTTGTTGCTGTAGTCTCATTGTATTTTGCTCCGTGTTGCTCCTTTTTTGATCGTTAACCTCTTGACCCTGGGACTCACCGAACATCTACTTGCAGGGGTATGTTCTCGGCATTTGTACAGGCGAACAAATGGCTGGAGCAATGGCTATGGGAGCTTCAGGAGCTTGGTGTGCTTCAGTATTTTTAACAACTTCAGAAGCAGAGACATCAGAAGTAGTTAAAGAAAAAATGCTTGAAGCAAGCTCAAATCAAACAGTAAGGTCAAGAAGCAGAACAGGTAAGCATTCAAGACAACTGCAATCAGAGTGGACAGATGCTTGGTTATCAAAAGATGCACCAGACCCACTTCCAATGCCGCTACAAACTATGGTTAGCGAACCTGCTTTGGACAAAATTGATAAGGCTGCAGAAGTTGGCCATGAAGGTGCAAAAAAACTTGCAACTTATTGGGTTGGCCAAGGCATTGGTTTAGTGAATGAAAGAATTACTGCAGGCCAAACTGTTCAGAAATTTAAAGAAGAATTCATTGAAGCTTATGAAAGACTAAATAGCTTTATGGAGTAGATTATTTTAAATCTAAAAAATACATCTTTTTTAATTTTTGTAACAATCCTAAATGTTATAAATTTTGTTGACCGCCAGTTCATATCGAGCTTCGCAGTTTTTTTAAAAAGTGACCTTAATTTAACAAATACCGATATTGGTTTATTAACAGGTGTAGTATTCATTTTTTTCTATACCATTGCAGGTCTGTTTGTAGGAACTTTAGCAGATAGGTATAACAGAACAAAAATTATAGGCATTGGTGTAATACTTTGGAGTGCTTTCACGGCTGTTTCAGGCTTGGCTAAAAACTTCGTTACACTTGCAATACCTAGACTATTTATCGGAGTGGGTGAATCAGCTATAACACCTACCACAATGTCAATCTTGTCAGATCGTTATGAACAAAAAAGACTTGGTTTTGCTGCTGGTTTCTATTATCTAGGCGTTCCTGTTGGGGTGGGTTTTAGTTTAATCATAGCTGGCTACATTGAACCATACATAGGTTGGCGAGGCTGTTTTTACCTTCTTGGATTTCTCGGTTTAGTGCTTGGGTTGGGCATGCTATTTGTTAAAGATACTCCAAGACGCAACCAAAGCACTACAAAAGATACAAGATCATTTTGGGAGATTATTTCTCTCCTAGGGAAAGTTTTAATGACTTCAAAATCATTAGTTTTTACTATCATAGCCGGCACTCTTTACCATATAGTTCTAGGAGCAGCACAATTTGAAGTAGTTTGGGCAGTTGAAGATAAAGGCTTTAATGCAAATGATTTTGCTCAAATAAATGGTTGGATTTTTGTCTTTTTTGGCGTTCTAGGAAGTCTTTTTGGCGGTATTGCCAGTGATTGGGCGCTTAAAAAGTTTAATTTACCTCGAACATGGTTCTTATTTATCTTAACTCTAATCATTTTACCTTTTGCATTCACTAGGTACTTGGAAACAGACACATTTTTATTTTGGGTTGGAATATGTGGTTCAGCTTTTAGTTTGGGTTGTTTTTATGGCCCTGTATTAGCAGTTGTTCAAGAATTGGTTCCATCATCAATCAGAGGTACAGTTGTGGCATTTTTACTTCTTTGTTTGAATATGCTTGGAATCGTTCCTGGTTCATTGCTCATGGGTATGCTTTCAGATAACTTAATTTCACAGGGTGTTGAAAACCCATACACACTTCTACTTGTGGCTTTCAGTGTTATGTTTCTAATATTAGGGCCTTTATTTTATTACTTAGCAGGCAGATATTACGAGTCAGATAAAGCAAAGCTTGCTGAAAAGTTTGGCTAAGATTTAAAGCTCATCAAATAAGAAATCTTTGAGAACTGGCATATGTGCTTTGATATCTTCTTTTTGACCGAAAGTGTGACCTAATTTTGACATTGTAAAAGCTTGATATGGGACATTATTATCTTCTAAAGCTTGCTTCATTAGGTCCATATGAACGATAGGAGAAATTGGGTCTTGAAGACCATGCCACATTAATATTCTTGATTTCATTTTATCGGCATTAAAAACAGGCGAAAAGTCTATTAGCCTCTCTGCCTCATCACCCCAGAATTTTTCCGCTGTTTCTTCATAATCATCTTGTTTTGTATAGATGCTCTCATCGCTTCCATCTCTAAGTATCATCATGTCATAGACACCCATACCTCCTGCAACACATTCATATAATTCACTATATTTATAGGCCATTGCTAAAGCTGCATAGCCACCATAACTAGCACCGAATGCACAGGTCTGTTCTCTTCCAATTCCTATCTCTTTCTGGACAGCTATAGTTGCGTCTGCAATATCATTCAGTAAGGTTCCACCCCATTCTTTGTATGCGTCCTCCATAAAGTCTTTTCCATAACCGCCGGAACCTCTGTAGTTTACTTTTAATATAGCTGCTCCTTTAGAAGCAAGGTATTGTTCAGAAAAATCATATGAGTCAAAATCACGAATGCCATATGGACCCCCATGAATGTAAACAATTAATCTTTTGACTTTACCTTTAGGCATAGTCAAATAACCATATATGCTCTCACCATCTCTTGTCGTAAATTTTTTTGACACCATTTTATGAAGCCTATCTTTGGGTACATTTGAGGTTCTTCCAATTGGTTTCAATGCTCCTTGTTTTAGATCTAACATAAAAACTTCTGAAACTACGGATGAATCTTCTATTACCAGTAGAGCTCTGTCATTTGCGTCTGTCCAATTGCCTAGTGTTATTGTTTTGTCTGGGAAGCTTGGTGCAAGCTGACTTAAGATTTGAGCATCTCTTTTCTTTTGATCAAAATAAATTATTTCTTTTTGCCCATCACATTCCATACCGAGCGCATACGGGATTGGATCATTAAGAGAGGACATTGAAGTTAGAATTGAGTGACAATCCTCGGGCACAATACTTTGAATTTCTTTAGTCTCTATATTTAATACGCTCACGCCATGAGCTCCTAGACCGCTTGTTTCAGATAAATAAAGATATTTTCCTTTAAGTCCAACAGGCGTGTAATCCTCTAAATCGATGTCGATTTTAGTTGTTTTGTCATCGGCATAATGAGCATAAACCCCATCGAGATCACTCGAAAATGTTAGAACGGGCTTTTTATCTTTATCAAGAATATAGATGAATGGCGTATTGCAAAAACTATTTACCCTGTAGCCAGTTTTAAATTGGCAAGGCTCCTTTGAAACATAAACATTTTGGCCATTTGGTTTAGTGCCTCTTTTATCAAAGAAAATTTTTCTTAGATTTGCATACCTGAAACCTCTTCTGTTTTCTGCAACAGACATCAACAATCCCTCATCATCTAATGCTGAAATAAAAGTTGTTGGCTTATATCTATCAGAAAATGTTGAACTCCCTTTTTTTGGAGGTGGCTCAAGTGGATATATAAAGTTTTTGAATTCCTTTGTTTTAATATTGAAAAGTTTAAAAATTCCAAGATTTTGGAATATTTCACCCTGTAACCTATCAAACCTTTTGCCACAGACTTCAACCAATATAAGGCTGTTTGTTACCCAATTAAAAGAGCATAGATACAAAGCTGGAACACCCAAGACTTTATCTGATGTATTCTCCATAGCAGCTTTAGCAACGGTCGCTTTTTCTAAACCTTTTTTTGGATCAAGAAAATCATCTGTACGAGCAACCAAAAGGCCTTCAGTAAACTCATCACTTTTGCTTTGGAAAGCTAAATGTTTTCCATCAGGCGATAGTTGAACCTGAGTAAAAAAACTACTTTTTAAGTACATTTCTAAATCAGGATCAGACCCCTCAACGTAGTTGAAAACATTTTCATCTATGCCAACAATGTCTTGAACCCAGCCATACTCATGATCATCAGCTGAAATCCTAAAAAATGCTAAAAAAGTTAGTAAAAGTAGAATTTTTTTCATGTGTTCTAAAGATACATTTTTCTGATCAAAATTTCATTAATTTTTAGAAGGTTGTAGCAAGAAATTCGTGAATAAAAATGTTGCAGGTATTAAGCCACTGGTATAGATCCTATGATCTGCAATTGGGAAAAGCATGAAACTTATTACTACACCTATAGATAAAGATGTAAAGATTAAAATTTCATTTTTTAAATAGCCCTTTTCTTTTTGCATTAAATAGAGTCCTGAAAAAACAAAAATAGCTGTTATTGCCAACCACCTATTATAGTTCCAGTCTGCTAGAACCCAGAAAAACCAGTAGTTTAGAGAATTAAAATATTGGTCAAGACTAAATTCAGGTGCATAGCCAATAAAAGTTGTTGGCATGCCTATCAAGCTTGAGTGAAAACTTTTCCACCATCCCAACCCATCTACTAATTTAGAATTTAAAAAATAAATTAAAAGAGAAATGCAGGAGACAACTAGAAAACTNATATATTTCTTATCCTTNGCTAAGAATAATGGTATNAATCCTGCATAAACTATATTGCTNGGCCNAATTAATAAAGCCGCGAAAATTAAACTGAAACCNAAATATTGTTTGTTCTTGATAATTGCTATAACTGAAGACAAGAATATAAAACTAGATAAAGCATCTGGTGTCATCAATCTTGAGAGATGTAGCACTTGAGAAAGAATTAGAACACCAAAAATTGATAGGAATGCAAAAATATTTAGATGAAAAAAGAAGCNTACAAATATTAAAACTATTCCTATAACAGAACTGAGAGATATTAAATTTATAGCTCTAAATTCATCAACATTTAAGACATCACTGGTTAGTCTTATAAGGTTTACATACAAAGATTTAATTTGATATGCAGGCAAATGAGACTCAAAAGCCTCAAAATCACTGGACATTGATTTCCTGTAAGAACTTGAGCAACAAAGGCCATTATAGAATTGGGGTGCTTTCTCCTTCAATAGCTGATATGCGTATTTGTGAGATTCTTCTATGTTATCGTTTTGAATTAGCTTTGCTGCTGCTACGTAAGGAATCGCATCATAGTTGTAATAAGGCTTATCGTTAGCATGACTTGTAATGAAGCTACAAAATATTAAAGTGAATGCTAGTTTTAAAATAGTACTAAACCAGAAATTCTTATTAGTTATAATGTCCATATAAAGGTTAGTCATGAAAACTGTAACTATAATTACACCCTTTTACAACGAGGAAGAAAATGTTGATGTTTTCTTTGAAGAGGTCTCAAAAGTCACAGATGAGTTAGGCTCATATAATTTTTCTTATATTTGTATTGATGATGGCTCAAATGATCAAACTTTAACAAAACTAATTACACACCAAGAAAGTAAAACGATTGAAATCATAGAATTTTCCAGAAATTTTGGGAAGGAGTCCGCTATAACTGCTGGTCTTGATCATTTTAATGCTGATATTGCAATAGTTATAGATTCAGATCTTCAAGACCCGCCTAATTTAATAATACAGATGTTAAATGAACTTAATGATGGTTATGAGGTTGTAACAGCAACAAGAACAGATCGCTCTGAAGATACTTTCTTTAAAAGAATAAGTGCCAGACTATTCTATAAAGCGCATAATGCTTTTTCAGAACATCAAATACCTGAAAATGTAGGTGATTATCGGGCAATGACTGCCCAAGTTGTGCAAGAAATTAGAAGATTAAGAGAAAAAAATAGATTTATGAAAGGCATCCTATCTTGGGTTGGTTTCAAAACTACAACAATTGACTACAAAAGACCTCAAAGGAAAAAAGGTGAAACAAAATTTACAATATGGAAATTATGGAATTTTGCAGTTGATGGTATTACGAGCTTTAGCTCAATGCCTATAAAGGTTTGGACATATATAGGTGTCTTAATAGCCTTTGTATCTCTTATATATGCTCTTTTTATACTCACGAGAACTCTTATTTTTGGTGTAGATGTACCAGGTTACGCTTCTATCCTGATATTTATCTTATTCCTAGGCAGTTTACAGCTCATTAGCATAGGGCTGATTGGAGAATATATAGGCAGAATCTATATGGAAGTTAAGGAAAGGCCAATCTATGTTGTTAAAAGAGTTCATAAAAAGTAATTCAAAGACATTTATAAAGTTTTGCATAGTTGGCCTGTCAAATACNTTGATTCACTACTTTCTAGCTTATTACCTTATAAAAGAAGGCTATATGTTCCTGATAGCAAACTTTACAGGCTTTCTGGTAGCACTAATTAATTCATTTGTATTAAATTCAATATGGACATTTAGTAAAAATATTGAAATTCATAGGTTATTAAGATTTATTNTTCTTTCGTGTGCTGGTTTATTCATTACTTTTATCACTGATAAAATTATACAAGACCTACTTATTNNTCAAATCAAGATTATTATCACTATNATTTGTATTATTCCACTTAACTATATATTACTTAAATCCTTTGTTTATAAGGATTAAATAGAATTANTAGTGTTCAAAANNCATNTTTTAGTGTTCAAATANGATANTANTGTTCAAAATTAATCNAATATTAGTGTTCAAATGGAAAAATCTCGTATATTTAACAATAATCAGTGTTCAAAATTATAATATTAATACATAAAAACATTATTTTAAAAGCCTTTTAACTATTTTATAGTGTTCAAAATATATTTATTAGTGTTTTAATTTTTGTATTGTTACAATTTATATGTGAAATTTTTAAGATTTGCCATTTATCCTTTAATTTTTATAAGTTTTTTACAATATGGGATGAAACTGGATAAATTTACCTATAAAACTTGGTCAAAGCCTAATTTAGACGTCTATTATCATTTACCGGATGTAATTGATGAAGATACTGAGGTTATATTCATTATTCACGGTAATTCTAGAAATGCTGATAACTATCTAGAAACCTGGATTGATAGGGCTGATGATAAAAATGTCGCACTTTTTGCACCACATTTTAAACGATCACAATTTCCAAGCTTTAATACTCTCCAAATGTCGACCTCTAAGGGTGTTATTCGTGAAAATAGGACCCTATACCTTAATAATTCAATAGATGAACTCTTCGTGCATATTAAGAGCTTATTCGGCCTTAATGACAAAAAATACAATATTTACGGCCATTCTGCTGGAGCACAATTTGTTCACAGATACTTACTAACGTCAGACTCACCTGCTGTTGACATAGCAATTGCAGCTAACGCAGGTTGGTATACTTTTTTAAATGGAGCAAATTTTCCTTACGGAATAAAAAATCCTCCTGTTTCATTGAATGATTCAAATGTAAAGAAATTCTTGAAGACGAATCTTCATATTCTTATTGGGTCTAAAGATACAGACGTTGACTCTTCCGTTAATCAGTCAGAAGGTGCTCAAAAACAAGGTTTTAATAGATTTCAAAGAGCAAACAATTTTTTTGAATACACAGAATCCATTACTCAACAAAATAATCTTGAATTTAATTGGGAATTTCAGATTGTGCCAGGGGTAGCTCACAGCAACTCTAAAATGTCTCGAGCTGCTGCGTTAATATTTTTTGATTCTAATTAACTTGTGCTAGGTAGTTAGTGAGTCTCTCAGAGTTTACAGCAATAGTAATTTTGCCAACATTTGCCATAACTGCGTCTTTGTTTACTGGCTCACCTGCTTGTATTACACCTACCATTCCTAAGATGATGTGCGGGGTACACTGGTAAACATAAACACCCTCTTTATCAATCACAACACTAACATTTTCGTTAATCTCACCTTTCCAGCTTGTTGCTCCCGCAGGAATCAAGCCTTCAACTGATTCTGTGTTATGAGAAATATCTACTGCAACAAAGTTCACTTTGTCGCCTACATTTACTTTGAGAAAGCCTGGCTCAAATACCATACCGCCTTCAGATCCAAAGTTGAGCATTTTAATCTCATGTTCTGCTGAAAAAGCGATACTTGAAAACGATAGAAGTAAGAATAATACTATGTTTTTCATATATATAAGAATTTAATATGATGTAATATAAACGATATTTATATTAAGTCAAATGGTAGACCCGATTGGATTTGAACCAACGACCTCTGCCATGTCAAGACAGCGCTCTAACCAGCTGAGCTACGGGTCTCTAAATTACTTTTCGAGAAAGTTAAATGCTTTGCCATCAAAGAAATTATTTACTTTCCAGTTTAAGTACTCGTAATGAGCTTTTACACCAGGATCTCTAGCAGTTCCTTTTGTAAATTTTTGCACATTTTTTAGAGATTTAAATACTGCTGCTTTTGAAATTTCATCGTAATCACTATCTTCTGCAAAAGCACTGATAAGACCATCAACATATACTGATTGAAGATTTCTTTTAAAAGTATCAGGAGTTTCACCCTTCACAAAAATTCCTTGAAATAAATCTTCTAAAACTTCATTTGGCATGTACGTATTGCCATATTGAGCTGAATCAACCAGTCTTGTCATAACATTTGGATGAAGCAATGCTGCTAGAACCCTGCCCTGCATTCCTAAAACCATGTCATGTAACCTTGGATCTTCATTGCCACCACTAGAGTAGCCAGTAGCTCTTTTTTCTCTCTGTAAGTTTTTTAGTATTTCAGGATCAAAACTCCAGACACCATTAGCCAAGAATTTTGAAGTAATTAAGTCCATTGCGGCTTTTTGTTTTTCGTAAGGTACTGGTTCATATGCATTAACGTCATCTTGTCCATTAACTAATTTAGTAACGTAAACACCACCAATTTGTCTAGAAACTGCATCCATGAATCTACCTTTCTCGGTAACAAGACTGTAAAAAGAGTTAGTGAAATCATTTTTAGTCTCACCTTCATCAGCATAGATCTCATTAAGTTCAGCAATTTTGTTATCAATTGTCATAAACCTATCAGCAGTGTAGGTAACAACGTCATTAGACATATCATATCTTTTTGCTCTTGGATCAATATTTCGACCTGGAGAGGACATTGCATCTCCATCAGGGCCATATGTATAAGGAGGCTCTACAGATTTAGCTAATAATTTAGCTCTAGCTTCTTCTGTTAGATTGGGTGTGTAAGCAAACTCTATTGCCCAACGGTCGTACTCACCTGGCTCGGTTGGGAAATACATTCCTTGCTCCATGCCTGGAGGTGCTAAATTTATAGGGTCATAATCCATTATTGAGGCTATTGTTACATTACCAGTAACACTTTTATCATGAACTTCTCTTGGTCCATATAAGTAGCTAGCACTAAAGTTATGTCTCAAGCCTATGGTGTGGCCAACCTCATGCATTGTTAAACTAACAATCCATTGCTCTAATGGATCATTTTCTGGTGTCCAACCCCAAAGTTTTCTGTAGTTGTAACCTCTTTTGATAGCATTAAACTCTTGCACAATATCCGCAGCAATAAGTTCTCCAGTTCTAGGGTTTCCTATACTAGGACCATAACCAGAAAAACCTGGCTCTGGTGAGGATGACCATCTAACAACGTTATACTGCACATCACCAGCATCCCATTCAGAATCGTCTGGTTGAATTTTTGCTACAACAGCATTTTTAAAACCTGCTCTTTCATATGCAAAATTCCATGCCTCAATTCCCTTAACTACCATTGGTTTAATTTCCTCAGGCGTTGCTTTATCGACCCAAAAAACTATTGGTTCTACGGGTTCTGATAATTCTGCTGATGGGTCTTTCTTAACGAGTCTCCACTTATTNATTAAGTCTCTTTGTGGATAGTTGTCATAAGTAGACATATCTGTGACTCTTTGTGAAAAGTAACCAACTCTTTGATCAGCAATTCTTGGTTCAAAGCCATCATCAGGCATTTCAACGAATAAGTGTCTCCCTGAAATTGAAGTATATCTTGCGTCAGCCACTGCNTAGACNGCTCTTCTTTGATTAGGATTAGAATTCGAAAACCCAAAAACAACCTCTACAGCAGTATTTTTTGGGTAGTTCCTGACCTGGTTTACAAAGGTTTTACTGCTATCGAGTCTACCCAAATTCAATGCTACAAAGTCTCTATACTCTGGTGGCAAATTAGGTGAAACATTAGTCAGTGTTTCGGATTTAAACAAATCATCAACTGAAATAATGATCTTNCCTTCATCTTCAACAACAATTGAAAAATTTTCTAAAAAAGCTTCAACAATATTTGTTAGATCAGCTTTTCCAATATTATTATCAGTTTCATTTGAAAAGTAAGTGTTCTTTTTATANAGAGCTAACCCATCTTTAAATCTTCTAAATTCCAGAATCGCACCCTGACCGATAGCTCCACCTCTAACACCTGCTGCTTGAGGAGCGTTAAGCAGATAAGCAAAGTAAATAAATTCTTTATCTAGATCTTCTTCTGTTAACTCAAGGAAATATTCGTCATCTTCTACATTCCTATGCAGAGTTAGAAATCCTTCAGATGTTTCAATTTCATTATCAGCAAAAAAATCTGCCAGTGTTTCAAATTCATCATCATCCCCCATGCCCGACATGAATCTTTCCATCATTTCCGGTGGCATTTTTTTAAGTGCTTCTGGTGGTATGTTTTCTGGCATGCCTGGATATGCAGAAATAAACATTGTTGTTAATAGTAGACTAAATATCTTATTCATTTGTTCCTCTTGTTTAACTGTTAATTATTACCATATAAATTTGAGATTAATTACATAAATTCAATGGGAAAATTAGACTAACATAATATGAACAATTTACACAAAAAAATATTTCTCTTAATCACNTTNATAAGCGCTTTTATAAGTNCTGACGTTGAAAAATTAAAAGTAGCTGATGGTTTTAAAATTGCTACTTATACAGAGTCAATCGAAAATCCTAGACAGATGGTAGANGGTGAAAATTTTATATTCGTCGGCAGCAGATCTGCTGGNAAAGTTCACATTATAGATAAGGTAAATCCAAATGATGTAAGAGTCTTGTTAACTGATCTCTCTCTACCAACAGGCGTTGCTATCAAAGATGGGCATTTATTCATTGCAGAAATAGACCAAATTATAGTTGTTGAGAATGTTGAAAAACAAATTAATTCTGGTGGTGAAATAATTTCAAAAGTTCATTTTGATGATTTACCTAGGAAAGGAATGTTAAACCCTGTAAAAAAATTCCATCATGGATGGAAATGGATTGATTTTGGTCCGGATGGTGCACTTTATATCTCAGAGGGCGTGCCATGCAATGTTTGTGATGACACTGACTCAAGGTTTGGAACAATTTTAAAACTACAAGAAGATGATTTAACCATTTACGCTGACGGAGTCAGAAATAGTGTTGGATTTGATTGGCATCCGATAACGGGAGAAATGTATTTTACAGATAATGGTCGTGACTGGATGGGAGATGATATACCTCCATGTGAGTTGAATAAGGTCTCAACTAATGGCGAACATTTTGGTTTTCCTTTTTTTCATGGGAAAGGCATAAAGGATGACAAATTCATAGCTAATGACTCATTTAAGTTCACAAGACCTGTTTGGGAATTTCAAGCTCACTCAGCGCCGCTCGGGGTAAAGTTTTATTCTGGAAACATGTTCCCTGACCACTATAAAAATGGTTTGTTTGTAGCACAACACGGTTCATGGAATAGATCTAGTAAAGTTGGTTATNAAGTTTTATTCATGAAATTTGAGGACAATCAAGTAGTTTCTGCAGAAACTTTCATGACAGGCTGGCTTGTAGGCGAGGAATATTGGGGAAGGCCTGCAGCACCTCTAATGCTCAAAGATGGTTCAATGTTAATTTCTGATGATCACGATGGAGTGATTTACAGGGTTACATACGAAGGCTAATCGATTGATGAGAGAATAATTTCATCACTTCCTGAAGGTAAACTTACTAAGCTTCCATCATCTGAGACATGATAATTTTTAAAAATATCATCAACACCCCTTAAGAACATTTGTTCACTAACATAATTTCTAGGAGCAGGAATTAGGTGATAAAAGACAAGCAAACCTACTTCTGATCTCTTAGCTATTTCTGCCACTTCAATGGTAGTGGCATGGTAATCCTGAATATCAAATAAAACTTTTGAAATAACATCATTACCAATCTCGTCAGAAATTTTTTCCATTCTTTGAATCAAAGGTTTAGCCAAAGCTTCATGGAACAGCACATCGACCCCTTNTGAATATTCAACCATTTCCTCCAAAGCGATTGTGTCACCACTGATAACAATTGATCGGTCTTTATATTCGATTTTGAAAGCATAAGAGGGATCAACAGGATAGTGATCAACTTTAAAAGCGGTTATCTTAGTATCTTCATTCTGAAAGATTAAGTTAGTATCTCCGTCAAACTCAACAACATCATAACCATATGCCTCAATAGGTAATATTGCTCCATGATGCTCACTTCTATAGATAGAATCTAATTTAAAAGCCTGCGCAAAACCTTGGACTGTTGATTCTGTTCCTTTTGGTCCCAACACAGAAAGCGGAGCTTTTCTACCTCCTAACCAAGTTTGAAATTGAATTTCTGCCAAATCACTAATGTGATCAGAATGTAAATGACTGAGAATAACAGCTTCTAAATCAGAATAATCCACTTGCCATTTTTGTAGATTATCACCACTACCTCGACCAAGATCTATGATGAATTTAGATGNACCAGCTTGTATTAGAAGACAAGTTTCTGCTCTATTTGGACCAGGTAATGGAGATCTTGAACCACAGACTGCAACTGAAAGAGCATCTTCCATGAATATTTCTTCTGCTGTGAGTAATTGTTTTGCTGTTCTCTCAAATAATTTATTTTGAACTGTATGATTCTGCATCAGAAGTAAGCCTAGCAGTACAACAGCAGATAATATTATCAACAAATATTTAAAAACTTTCATTTAGTGGAGTCCCTTAAAGATATTATAAAAAAAATAAACAACAGACCAACTGCTAGAAGAGCATAGTCAGAACCAGGAGTTGGGCCCAGAGTATANAGCGTATCCAGACCATGCTTATATTTAATGAAAGTTACNCTTAAGAACCACTCCATTAGCCAAATGAAATACATAAATGGAATTAAACTCTTGTACTTAAAAATAACAATCCAACTTATTGCACAACAAAGTAATTGCATTTCCCCCCAAAGAGAGCCAAATAAATATATAACTTTATTTGGATCAGGGTCTCCCTCAAAAATAATTATGTTTGCAATAGAATTTAATCCAGCATCATCAGCAAAAAAATGAATTAAGCTTCTCACAGTATTAACAACCATAAAAAGTACAAAAAAATAAAAAGCTATTTTTGGTCCATGAAAATTGTTATCAGCTACTGATGGGAGAAATCTTTTCACAAGATTTCTATATTAAGTTGGCCTTTAAGCGCTGCTTCTCTATGTTCAGNAGTTTTAAGGTAGTCAGGATCCGTAATCATTTTAAGCATTGCAGCTCTATTAGGATATTCAGCAACCGCAGCTAGATCCCAAAGCTCCTCGATTTCACCAATCATGAGCCTNGAAACTGGACCACTAAAAACAAGCNTAGCACCGACTTTTTCTAGGTGNTGTTGNACTTCTTCACCATAAAGCATGTAGGCTTCAAGACCTGAAAGATTTGTTTCTCGACCATCAGCATATTCTGCTTTTTTCTTTAGTTTNAGGAGATTAAGCANNTTGATTGGTCCTAAATTNGGATCATCATTAAAGCCCTGCAACTGTTCATCATTTGGAAATACTTTATTCTCAAAATTCATTTATTTATCTTGCACAAGTTTTG
>NYSP01000014.1 GCA_002683115.1 Gammaproteobacteria bacterium | reverse complement strand
GAGCCAACACCTGAGCCAACGCCTGAGCCAACGCCTGAGCCAACGCCTGAGCCAACACCAGAGCCAACACCAGGCACTGAATCACCTGTTTGGGTAAATGAATTTCATTATGATAATCAAGGTGCTGATGAGAATGAATTTATTGAAGTTGCTGGAATAGCTGGAACTGATCTCGATGGTTACAGTCTCGTTCTATATAGTAGTGGTGATTCTGGACACTATGGAACCATTAATCTTACAGGAACACTCGAGGATGAAGGAAATAGAGGGTATGGAGCCATAAAATTTGATATACCGTCAAGTATCGAAACAGGATTACAAAACGGTGCTCAAGATGGAATTGGATTAGTTAATCCGGATGGTGAATGTGCAGAATTTTTTGCTTACGAGGGTTCATTTACTGCAAACGCTGGTAGTGGTGTCGGAGGCGGCAGTGCTTGTGACGGTGTAGAAGGACAAGACATAGGAGTTTTTGAACAAAATAGTTCAGCTACTGATTCATTACAAAGAACAGGAACGGGTTACTATGGTCCAGATTTTCAATGGGTTGGACCAGTTAATAACTCGGCTGGTTTTATTAATACAGATCAAGATTTCGATGATCCTGTACCTACGCCTGAACCAACACCAGCACCTGAGACATTCTTATTCTCAAAAGCTGTTTTAGTTGGTGAAGTGCCTTCAGATTTCTACGATAGAGATGCTGATTATCCAACATGGAGAGATACAGACGAAGATTGTAAATCAGATAGACATGAGGTTCTTCAAGCTCAACATATAGATGATGATTCCTCTAACCCATTGGTATTTTCTTCTAGTGGTTGCTCTGTTCTTACAGGTAAGTGGCAAGATCCATTTGATGGTTCTTTCTACTATAATGCCTCTGATATTCAAATAGATCACGTTGTTGCTTTATATGAGAGTCATATCAGTGGAGCTGGTGCTACAGGTGATAATGCTTGGACCGCCGAGGAAAAAGTAAACTTTGCTAATACAGGTAATAAGGTGGCAGGAACACTTCCTGAAACTTCTAATCAATTTTTAGCAGTTGGAGGCGCTACAAATGGTCCTAAAGGCTCAAGTGATCCTACAGAATGGATGCCACCACTTTCTGAATACCATTGTACTTACCTTAAAAAGTGGGTAGAAGTTAAACACTTAAATGATCTTTATTTCGATGAAAATGAATACAATTTCATCAAAGCGGAAGAAGCAAATTGTGACGATAGCCCACTTCCTACATTGCCAGCTAACGGAGACGGCGGCGGCGGTGGCGGCGGCGGTGGCGGCGACGCACCAGAAGGATCAGTATTTATAAATGAGTTGCACTACGATATGGTTGGTGTTGATACAGATGAATATGTTGAAATCGCTGGACCTGCTGGTACTGATCTATCAGGCTGGAAGCTAGAGTTTTACAATGGCAATAATGATTCATTGTACGATCAAATATCACTCTCAGGCGTAATTGAAGACGCAGGTGAAGGATATGGATTTGTTGTTGCAGAATCTTCACAAATACAAAATGGTGCTCCAGATGGAATTGGACTCATTGATCAAAATGGTGATTGTGCTGAGCTTATAAGTTATGAAGGAACAATGTCACCTACAGATGGTCCATGTTCTTCTTTCACATCAAATGATATTGGTGTAATTCAAAGTAATAGCACACCTCCAGAGGATTCACTCCAAAAAACTGGGACTGGAACCGTAAGTAGTGATTTTACATGGGTAGGACCAGTTACAAAAACAAAAGGTACACAGAATGCTGATCAAACCTTTGGTACAGAGCCAACAACTTTTGTTGTAACAGCTTCTGGTCTTGATTACATCATTGACGGCGTAATGCATGCAACAATTACTGTTAAGAGAGGTCAGACATATATATTTGATGTCTCAGACTTTGCTAATGCTCATCCATTTAGGCTAAGCACAACCTCAGATGGAGCTTGGAATGGTGGTTTTGCATATGATAATGGCGTAACTTATGTGAACCAAGGCACAATAACATGGACAGTGCCTGAAGATCTCACTAATAGCACTATGTATTATTGGTGTACGCTACATCCGGGCATGGCTGGTTCTGGTGTTATCCAAGTTATTGATTAATAAATCATAAGGATATTATTAACGTGAAAAGAATTTTATTCATACTAATAGTATCCTTTTTTCTTTCTTTAAAGGCTCAGGCAAGCCCTGTAATTAGCTCCCAAGAAGTAGATTTTGATAGCCCAGAGGGCTGGGGCATGTCATATATGTCATCAGCTTCTCTCAATCTAACAGATAGCTTCCCAAAGCCGCTAGAACTTGGTGAATTAGTAATTTCAGCGGAATTAAGCACAATACCTGAATTGAATCGAGAACAACAAAAGATTGGATTTGGGGGTTTTAAATATGAAGATCTCAATAAATCACCACTTTTTGGTAGAGGAAAGATCAAAGTAGGTTTCTACCGCGATTGGATTTTAGAGTTTTCTTATACACCCTCATTGGAGATAAAAGGTGCAAAGCCTAAAAACTTATATGGCTTGGCAATGTCAAAACAAATCTTCAAGAATGATTCTGTTAATCTAGGTTTAAGATTATATGCACTTTCAGGTAGCGCAATTGCAGATGTTACTTGTAGTGAAGCTGTGGTAAACCAGCCACTTTATTCGCCAGGTAATCCATCCGGATGCATTGCCACATCAAAAGATAAAATTGATCTTAGCCATAGGGGTTTTGAGCTTGTCTTTGCTCAGCCGCAAACTGACGCGAAATTTAAACCTTGGGCCTCTATTGCAACAACTAGAATTGACCCCTCCGTACGTATTGATGCACAACTAGAGCTAACAAGAGAAATAGCTTTTGTTGAAACGAAAGGTACACTTCATACATTTAATTTTGGTGTTAATTATCAATTATCAGAAGATTTAATGCTTCATTTAGGAACTTCATACACACCACTCGATGTAAAAAGACCAAACTCCGTGGGTGGTGACGACAATTTCTGGAATTTTAAATTAGGCTTGAGTTTAAAAAGCGATAGTTTATTTTAGAATCAGACTTAATCTTTAGACTCTTCCATTTCCTCGACATCTACTGGCTCTTCGAAATTGCATTCTAGTCTAGCTATAACTTCACCTTCTACCGCAAGGTTTAGTTTTGCTCTGCCTTCCATTTCTCCAGTAACCATACAGAATGATAGGGTTTCCTGAACCACCATCCTCACTATATTAGTTAAATCCTCAACACTTATATCAGATATTTTTTGATCTTTTATATCTTCACTGTACGCCATCATTGGTAATAATAAAATTAGTAATCTCAACATGATTAACTCCTATTAACTTAGTATGCAAAAAAAAGTAATTTATAAAAAGGTTTCATCTACAATACTAGGCACAAGGAGAGATGGCTGAGTGGTTTAAAGCGCTGGTCTCGAAAATCAGTTGGCGTGAAAGCGTCTCCAGGGTTCGAATCCCTGTCTCTCCGCCATAAATATGTAGTTTATTTCTTGTCGTGCTTTTGGCTTAAATGTTGCTCGTAAACAACTCTTACTTCAGTTTTAAGCGCGTACATTTGTACAAACAACACTAGAATCAAAACACCCAAGGCAATGTTAACTGTTGTTTGAAGGTTTGATTTTTTTTCATCTTTCATAGTTCAAAGGATATCAAATTTCTTTAGTTAAGCCTGCATAATTATTTCTTGGATTATTTACTTCTCTAGTAACTTCATAGAAATTTACATCATAATTAGTAGGAGAGTCGAACAGATTTTCACCCATAAAAAATTCACCAATTTCAAATTCATTTAGTAAGACTGGTTGTCTATGATGAATATGATTTATTTTATCTCCAGCCTCTCTAGTTAAAATACAACAACCATTTTCATTGTATATGCCTGCAAAGTATTTAGCAGAAGAATAATGATAAAACGGTATCTTAACATCGTCTTTTCTTTGCCATTCATACCAACCAGAAAAAGGGATAATGCATCTTGATGCTCCTTTGAAGGATGGCTTTTCAAACATAGTTTCAGATCGACAATTAATAAGATTCATATCTTTTTTCCAAGATGGCGAATATGACCATTTCATAAGCTGTCCATCGCAATTAATTGTTTTTACTGGAATATCTGATGAAGGCGATACATTGAAATTGTCTTTATAACCAATCTCAAAAGGGTCACCTACAATTGCAAAACGGCCACACATAAATTAAATATAAGAATTAAAGAAAAATACACAACAAATATGTATTTTTTTGGTACGGTAATATCTGGAGGACTTTAATGAAAAAATTACTTAGTTTACTAACACTTATTATCTTTATGGATAATATACAAGCACAGACTTCTGAACAAACTATTTACAGATCTGAGTTCATGTTCTGCAACTTCAATGAAGGTAAAACATATCAAGACGTTGTAACCGAACAAGAAACATATGAGCAGTTTCTCGAAGAAAATGGGCTTGAATACAACCGTTTAAATCTTCAACCTATCTGGGACAATGATTCTGAATATGATTATGTCATGTGGGGTAATTGGCCTAATGGAGAAATGCAATATAAGGAGTGGGGTGCATATATGAATGATTATCCTGCCTGGGCATCTGAAAATGATGTGCCTGCTCAATCAGCAGGTGATTGTGAGAATTTTGTATCTATGATGAATCACCGTGTATTAAGAATAACTGCAGATTCCTATGATGATCGCATGTTTTCAGATTGGAGACAGTGCACACTGAAACCTCGAGCTGATATGGCTGAATTAAAAGCAGTCTATGCGGAAATGGAGCAACTTGCGAGAGATAGAGGTGAGGGAGGTTACGCAATACACTTCTTTACACCATATAGAGGCATCCAAGATGCGCCTTATGACTTCTTGATGTCATATATTTGGTTTACATCAGAAGCAAGATCAGCTGGCGTATCAAATTGGCCTGAATGGAATGCTCTAATGGAGGAAAAGGGCTTATATAAGGAAAGAGATAAACATATTGAATCGTGTACAGACGCTGATACATACCAACTTGATTGGGTGTTTAGCACTATTAAATAAAATTCAATTAACTCATTAAAGGGAGCTTTCGCTCCCTTTTTTTTCACAAAAATTTATATAAACAAACTTGATAAAATAAATAATACTTATATATATTTATAAGAAATATTTATATGAGAGAACTAATTAACAAAGCGATAATAAATACTTCGGACACATTTGCGATGTCCATGACGAGGTTTTTTAAATTTATTGCAGATCGTTTTTTTGCTAAACGTTATGGGCACAGAGCTGTTGTTCTTGAAACTATAGCTGGAGTTCCAGGTATGGTTGCTGGCATGCTAATGCATTTCAAAAGCCTAAGAGCAATGAAAACAGGCTATGGCGAACATATACGTGAGATGCTTGCAGAGGCAGAGAATGAAAGAATGCACTTGATGTTTTTCATAGAAATAGCAAAACCAAGTTTATTTGAAAGAATTCTGGTTCTAAGCGCTCAGTTTGTATTTGGGTTGTTTTATTTCTTCATGTATCTAATATTTCCTAAAACTTCACATAGAATGATTGGTTACTTCGAAGATGAGGCAGTGGAAAGCTACAGCGAGTATTTGAGGCTTGTTCAGTCTGGTGCTATCGAGAATATTGCTGCTCCGAAGCTAGCTATTGATTACTACAATCTTAAATCAGACGCTAAGTTGAGTGATTTAATCGAAAGAGTAAGAGCTGACGAGATGCATCACAGCGAAACCAATCATAAGTACGCAGAAGATTTGTGAAAGATTTAGCTCTGTTTCACCGGAATCTCCGGCTTGAAGACAATGCTGCCTTATATAATGCATCCCTAAATCAAGATTATGCAGGTTTGTATGTTTTTGATAAAGAATATTGGTCTCAATCTGATAGATCTAAAAATCAACTTAAATTTGCTTTAGACAGCCTTAAAGAATTAGAAATAAAATTAAATAACCTAAATGTCGATTTATACGTATTCGAAGGAAGTTTAAGTGCTTTAAAAACATTTCTTCATGAAACATTGCCGAATGTTAATTTACATATTAATCACACAACAGAAACTAACTATCACAGCAATCAATTAAAAAATTTATCAAAAGACTTTCCTTATTTATATTCTTACAAAGACTTCGGCATACAAATAGATAATCCTGATAGAGATAAGTGGGCCAGCAGCTGGCAGAAGCACATGAATAAGCAGCCTTACAATTCACCAAAAACCAACAATAATTTATATCAACTTAATCTTCCGAAATTTAAAGAATTTAAAACAACTCTTGAGACACAAGACATGCAAATTCAGACAGGTGGTTCTGATTCAGGAAGAGAACTTTTAAGCTCATTTTTAGAACACAGATGCAAAGGATACTCAAAAAAAATGTCTAGCCCTTCAGAAGCTGAATATGCCTGCTCTAGGCTTTCTCCACATATCGCCTTTGGAACAATTTCTATAAGAGATATTTATCAAACTCTAGAAAATAATATTAACAATTCTAGATATCGCTGGGATTTATATTCTTTTAAGAAAAGACTCCATTGGCATTGTCACTTTATTCAAAAACTCGATACACAACCATCACTTGAGTATCAATCAATGCATCCGGATTGTGATCAGTTAAGACCTGAAGTTGATAGAGAATTAATTGATAAATGGATTTCAGGAAATACAGGTTTCCCATTCGTGGATGCTTGTATGACCTATCTAAAAAAATATGGATGGATTAATTTTAGAATGAGAGCAATGCTGATGTCGTTTGCATCATATAATTTATGGCAACCTTGGCAACAGACCTCACCATTGCTAGCAAGTACGTTTACAGACTATGAGCCAGGCATTCACATTTGCCAAGTGCAAATGCAGAGTGGAGTAACTGGTATTAATCTTCCTAGAATATATTCGGTTACAAAACAAAGCCAAGATCAAGATCCAGAAGCAAGTTGGATTAAAGACCAATTACCTCAACTAAAAGATATAGATAAAAATTTAATTCATTCTGCAGAATTAGATGAACTTTACAAAGAAAGGGTAGTAGATCTAAAAAGTTCGGCAAAAAAGGCGAAAGAATTAGTTTGGCAAATAAGAAGCAACAGCGAATTCAAAAAGAAGGCGAGAGCCGTTTATGAGCTACACGGAAGCAGAAAAAGAGCTAGGTCTTAATCAATCACAGAATTGTGTATAAACCACAGTGTGATTTGCTGCCATTTGAGAAAGCGCATAACTTGTTTCAAATAACTCTTTAGCTTCTTCTTCTTTTTCAGCTTTATTAGCTTTATCTGACATATCTAATGTTTCACCAGAGAAATAAGTTAAAACACCAATGTGTTCTGACAAAGATTTACAATCTTCTTCCGCCCATCTTTCAGCTTTAACTTCAAAAGATAAGAACATAGAAATCCAGATTAATGCTATGATTTTCAGTAAGTTTTTCATATTTATCCTTAAGTTTTAATAAATTATTTAAAAGTTTTATATTAAATAACAAAAGTTAGACCAAAAAATACTAAAGCCATTGCGATATAAAGGTTTTTTCTGTCTCTAGATTTCTCAGTTATAGCCAGAATTGCGAATCCAATTACGCACATGTGTATTAGTAAGTAGGTCATATCTCTACTATATAACATGTGTAAGAGTAAGAGAATTTCCCTATGCTATAATTTTTTTATGATCAGACATATCAAACTATTAATACCGTTATTTATCCTAATAAGCTGTGCAGATAGTACAGAAAGCGTTACAGAGCAAGATGCGAAAGATTTTTTAGCTGAAGTTCAAGAAAAAGCAGTCACAGAAGGACCTGTTTATTCTTCGGCGTACTGGATTCAATCAAATTTCATAACCTATGATTCTCAAAAAGTAGCAGCGGACTTTAGTAAAAGGGGTATTTTAGAATCATTAGAACAAGCAAGAACAGCGGCAACATTTGATGATCTAGAATTAGGTGAAGCTGATAGAAGAGCACTAAATATAATTAAGAATGGTTTTGTGATGCCACCTCCTTTAGATGAGGCACTAGCTGGTGAAATGGCTTCAATTATGACTGAATTGGAGGCAATGTATGGTAACGGTACTCATTGTTTTACAGAAGATGAATGTTATGACTTGGAAGCCTTTGAAAGCATCATAGACAATTCAAGAGATTCGGATGAATTACTAAAGGCTTGGAGTGGTTGGAGAGAAATTGGTAAACCCATGAAAGAGAAATATCTGAGAATGGTAGATATTGGTAATCAAGGTGCTCAAGATCTTGGCTTTGATGGTCTATCTGATCTTTGGTTTAGTCAATACGATATGCCAGCATCTGAGTTTTCTGAGACAGTAGATAAAGTTTATGAAGATCTAAAACCTTTGTATGAGGGCCTTCAATGTCACGTAAGGGCAGAATTAAATGAGTTCTATGGCGATGATGTTGTTCCTAATGAGGGCTCTATTCCTGCGCATTTGCTTGGAAATATGTGGGCTCAATCATGGGCAAATATATATGACATTGTTTATAAGGAAGAGTCTGTTGGCAAACCAATAGATATAACTAAAGTTATCAATGATAAGGGTTTAACCGAAATCGATATGGTAAATATTTCGGAGAATTTCTTTTTAAGCTTAGGTTTTGATCGCTTACCCGAGACTTTTTATGAAAGATCTCTTTTCGTGAAACCAGTTGATCGAGCTGTGGTCTGTCATGCAAGTGCATGGGATATAGATTCAAAGAACCAAGATTTAAGAATCAAAATGTGTATTGAAAAAAATGAGGAAGATTTTTCTACAATACATCATGAATTAGGACATATTTTTTATTATCAAGCATACGCTGATCAACCAGTGGTATTTCAAAGAGGAGCAAATGACGGTTTCCATGAAGCAGTAGGCGACTTGCTAACTTTATCAATTACACCAAATTATCTTGAACAAATAGGTTTTGCCTCTAGTGAGGAAGCTGATTTAGCAAAACAAAATGAAGTAGCTTTTTTAATGAAAAAGGCACTTGATAGCGTTGTAGCTACACCATGGACACTGATGTTAGATAAATGGAGAATGGCCGTTTTTAATGGCGAGCTTAGTGATGATGAATTAAATGCTTATTGGTGGGAATTAAGAGAAAAATATCAAGGAGTTGGTGCTCCAAATGAAAGACCTGCAGATGCATTTGATCCTGGTGCAAAATATCACGTACCAGGAAATACACCATATACCAGATATTACTTAGCAAGAATTCTTCAATATCAATTTCATGAATCCTTATGTAAAACAATGGGCTTCGATGGACCTTTGCATGAATGCTCTATTTATGGAAATGAACTTGCTGGAGAAAAATTAAGGACTATGCTTGCGTTTGGGCAAAGTAAGCCTTGGCAGGATGCGCTAGAAAGCATGATTGGTACAAGAGAACTAAATGGCACTTCGATGCTTAATTACTATGCTCCTTTAAAAGCATGGTTAGATGAGCAAAATAAGAATAGAAGCTGCGGTTGGTAGGAGAAAATATGAGAATATTACTTTTAATTTTTATTTCGTTTTTCACGTTTGGTGATAATCATAAACTTTCAACAGACTTATCTGATTGCAAAGGGAAAATAGCAAATTATTATGTTGCAAAACTTACTGGCTCTGCTGATGGTTGGTTAAAGGCAGCTCGAATGCATCAAAAATTCTATAAAGATAGAGGTTCTGATATCGTTGTAGCGCCTATGATGCAATACAGAAGAGATAGTGAAGGGAATGTATCAGAAAAGCTTTATAGACTGTCAACAATGGTTATTGGGAGCCAAGAATCCTGGGCCAAATGGCAAGAAATGAGAGAAAACCAAAGTGAGGCTGAAGCTAAGAAAGCTCAAGCTGAGTATGATGCTTATGTAGGCATGTATAACAAAAATAATGAGTTAACAGTCCAACGCAGACTCTGTATTTATTAACTTAATTGAAACTAATTTATAAGAGGCACATTTGTGCCTCTTTTTTTTATATTTAACAAGTTTGTCTCTATTAAATTATTGCTAGTGTGCTATAAATAATATTGGAGAATTTTATGAATAAATTTTTAACATTTTTAACAATTCTATCAATATTCTTTCTAACATCTTGTGCTGACAACAATATGTCTCAGAGGGAGATGAACCTTAAAGTTGTAAATACTTTTTGGGACAATATTCTGACTGAAAATTATCAAGTTGCACTTGATACCTTNCATGAAGATTTAGAATTTGAATTCATGGGAATTTGTACTATTTGCAAAAAATATAATAGAGAAACCTTCGAGTCCGATTGGTTTATGAGTGTAATTCCAGAAGTTTTACCTAATGGAATTGAAATCAATAAAGTTAATCAAATGGCAGACGATGAGTGGGTTGTAACAACCTTTGAGGGCAAGGCAATGGCTGCTAACGGAGAATATAACAATAGATACGCTATGGTTATGAAGCTTAAAGATAACAAAATTATCTTTTTTCAAGAATACCAAAGTGATTTATTAGCTGAAACTGCTTTATTTAAGAAAGAAGTAGTTGATATTTAATAGGAGAGAGTGATGAAATATATTTTTTCATTTTTAATGATTTTTACTATTTACGCATCAGCAGATGATCATGCTGATGAAGTTGCAGTACTTACTGCTGTAGAAAAGTATTATGAAGCAAGGATTGACCGAGATTTTAAAACTATGGTTGCAATGGAAAGCAAAAATGGAGTTTGTAGTACAAACTCTGATGGTAGTTTTCATAAAGCTTGCGTTGTAAGTACAGTTGCTGGGTACATGAAGAATTATCCTGATGGTCTAAATTCAGTATATTTTCCAGAAGCAACAATGCTTACTGAGGATGCTTATCTTGTCAGATTTTATTACGAAGGTGTTGTAGGTGAAAATGATCAACCTTATAGAACTCGTGTTACTACAACTTGGGTAAAAGAAGATGGAAATTGGGTCTTAAGATCACAACATTATTCATCAGCAGCATATGGTGGTGTACACCAAACAGTCCGAAGTGATTTTGAGGATTAATAATAGGAGGAGAAATGAGAATATTATTCTTAGCATTAATAAGCTTCTTTGCATTTAGTGATAATCACGATGAAATGTATGAAGAAGTTTATGCAAGTTATTTATATTGCAGTGTAGACGAGGAGCTTTCTGATGATAAAGCAAGAAGAATGTGGGAAAAATGGCTGCCAGCCTATAAAAATCATGCAGAAATGCTTGATGATGAAGTTAGTGCGGTGATGCTTTTTCCATGGAATACGAATGAGGAAATGCGTGGTGGAGATGATATGTTTTTTGTCACACATGCTCCATCAATGACAGCGCTGAGTAGGTTTCAAGTAGATATCTGGAATATGATAAATGATGATAAAAGAATGCCTGAAAGCCCAATGATTTGCGAAAATCAATCTGAAGCATTTCAAAGAGTTGGTCCTGGCACATCAGATGAGCCTTATGACTTTTTTACAGTAGATTATTGGCCTTGTAAATATAAAGAAGGTGCAGATCCTGTTGCTATGAGAAAAGCTCAAGCTGAGTTTTCAATGGAGCATTATGCAAATGGAGCAGAAGGCGGATATAGATATATCTATCCGAGCTCTGGTTCTGATAGAGGAGATACACCTGACTTTTGGATAAGTGCAGCACATCCTGGAATTGCAGCACGAGGTGCAAATATAGATATTTTTTGGGATAAATCTTATGGTACAGCGGCTGAACGTGAAAGATGGAATCATATGACATGTGATACATCTTCTACGTGGTACGGGTACCAAGTTCATAATTAATATAATCTATTAAATAACTCCGATCTCTTTTGAGGTCGGAGTTTTCATTTATAGTATTCAAATGAATTTAAAAAGCTGCTTAATAATCTTATTCATTAGCAGTTTTTTTGCCTCAATCGTTCAATCTAATTTTGGTAAAGTCTCAATTACTTTAGAAAAACTTGATACTGTTAACGGCCAGTATATTTATTACGATCTTTACAAACCAAAAACAGCAACAGTTGATAATAAAGCTCCATTCATAGCAATAATACCCGGCTTTCAGCGCTCCAAAGAAGCATTATCAAATATTGCAATTGAATTATCCAGAAGAGGTCATGTCGTTGCATTAATAGATCCATATGCCCAAGGTTTATCAAGTTCATCTTTGAGCACACGTGCTGCGACGACAGAGGGTTATGGCATGTTTTCTCTGATAAATCATATTCATGAATCAGAAGAATATCCTTACATCAACAAGAATCTTATGGGCTCAACTGGTCATTCGATGGGTGGTAATGCCGCGATAAGAGGAGCTAATTTTTTTGGTAAAGAAGCACAGGAAAAAAATACACCGAGTAAATTACATTCTGTATATGTTTCTGGTTATGTCCTGACATTAACAGATAGAGTTTTAAAGGATGTTAAATCAAACGTAGGCGTGAGTTATGCACTTTATGATGAAGGAGCATTTAGAAATGACTTGAGTGGTTGGGAAGCTGCAGATATGACAATAGCTCCTGAAGCACTTAGAACAGTTAATAGCATTCTCAGACTTGAAGATGTAATCGATAAAGTCGAATTAGGAAAATATTATGGTGATGGTCAGAATAATACTCTTCGAGTAATTTTTAATGAAAAACTTTTACATCCATTTCAACCCTATAATTCAGAAGCTACAGCCAACCAACTATCTTATTTTGATACAGTTTTTGATTCCCCGATAAAGCTAGATACTGCAAATCAAATTTGGCAATGGAAGGAGCTTTTCACTTTAATCAATATGATTGTTGCTTTCATAATGATTATTCCTTTGTCACAAGCATTACTAAATACCGAAATATTTCGTGAACTAATAAAACCAGTACCTCAGCCATTACCGGTTCAAAGCAATCTAGGGAAATTGGTTTTTTGGTTTGTCTTTATCGTAAGTGCTGGAATTGCATGTCTCACATTTATACCCATGGTTGATATAGCAAAAGAATTGTTTCCCGATGCTGCTCAAAGAAAACTAACTTGGTTCTTCCCGCAAAGAATGAATAATCCGGTAATGCTATGGGCCGTACTGAATGGGACAGTAGGGTTAATGTTATTTTTTGCTTCTTATAACTTAGTAGGAAAAAAACATGGCGTTCAAATGGAATCATGGGGTTTAAGGATTACTCTATCGGAAGCTCTCAAAACATTCGCTTTAGGAGTAATAATTTTCCTATGCTACTACCTGATTCTTTATCTGATTTATTTTCTATTTCATATTGATTATAGATTTTGGTTTATGGGGGTGAGAATTTTTCAACCAGAAATGCTTATGGTGCTTGCGATGTATTTTCCATTCTTCTTTATCTTTTTTTTCTCAAATTCATTGAGAGTAAATGGTGGCATGAGGTTTGCTGGTCAATCAGAGTGGCTTTCAAGACTAATTGCTGGTTTTGCTAATTCTGCAGGACTTTTCCTAATCATAATTATTCAATACGTTGTTTTTGCTTTGTCTGGTACTGTCTATTGGACTGATAACTGGCTAAGTGTAAATCTGCTCTTTGGAATAGTTCCAATTATGTTCATATTGCCATATTTCAATAGAATATTTTTTCAAATGACTGGTAGAGTTTATTTAGGACCTATTGTTACTTGTTTAATATTTATTATGATTTTGAGTACAAATACAGTGGTTTATCTACCGATTGATTGATGAAGAATAGTATTAAAAACTTTTTTGTAGGCATAAGTTTAATAATGCTAACTGCTTGTGGCGGTAGCGGTAGTGGCTCTGAACCAGCTCCAATTCCAACACCTGCACCAACGCCTGCACCAACGCCTGCACCAACGCCT
>NYSP01000013.1 GCA_002683115.1 Gammaproteobacteria bacterium | reverse complement strand
CATGTGGAAAGACAGAAATTCAAAAATGGGAATTATCACAGCAGGCAAGTCTTACAATGACGTAAGAGAGGCCTTGAGATGGTTAAAAATTGATGAGGAAAAAGCTAAAGCTCTTGGTCTATGTATCTATAAAGTTGGAATGCCATGGCCTCTTGAACCTCATGGTGTAAGAGATTTTTGTGAAGGATTAGATACTGTTTTAGTTGTTGAGGAAAAAAGAGAACTCATAGAACATCAAGTTAAATGGCAACTTTATAATTGGAAAGATACTGTACGTCCAACAGTAATAGGAAAGCAAGATGAGTATGGCAGTTGGCTTTTACCTGCGGAAAATGACCTTCCTTTACAAACAATTGTTGAAGCTATCTCAACAAGATTACATAGCATTACAGGAGACAATGAGCTTTTAAAACATCTAGAGTGGTTTAATGAAAGAAATAAATTTCAAGCAAACCAAGAGGCCCCAATACAAAGAAGGCCTTTTTTCTGTTCTGGTTGTCCACATAACTCCTCATTAAAACTTCCTGAGGGTAAAAGAGCTCTTGGTGGTATAGGGTGCCACTACATGGCAGTTAGTTCTGTTGAGGGCACTGAGTTTTTCACTCAAATGGGAGGAGAGGGCACGCCTTGGATTGGTATAGCACCTTTCTCAAAGGAAAAACATGTTTTTGCAAATCTCGGAGATGGCACATATAAACACTCTGGAATTTTAGCTATAAGAGCTTCGCTGGATGCAAACGTAAATATTACTTACAAAATTCTATATAACGATGCAGTTGCCATGACAGGTGGACAGGAAATTGGTGGAAATTGGGATGTTGAAGGCATTGTCAAACAAGTATTAGCAGAAGGTGTAAAAAAAGTTTCCATACTTTCCCAAGACCCGAAAAAATACAAACATTTAGTACAAGATGGAGTAAAAAGCTTACATCGAGACTCAATCGTCGTTGAGCAAGAAGAATTAAGTGAGTTTGAGGGTGTAAGTGTTTTAATCTTTGATCAAACCTGTGCTGCAGAAAAGAGACGTAGAAGAAAAAGAGGTTTAATGGAGGACCCGAAAAAGCGTGTCGTAATCAATAAGGAAGTTTGTGAGGGTTGTGGTGACTGTTCAATCCAATCGAGTTGTGTATCCATAGAACCACTAGAGACAGAATTAGGCAGAAAAAGAAAAATTAATCAATCAAGTTGTAATAAAGATTATTCCTGTATAAAGGGTTTCTGTCCTTCTTTTGTAACTGTGAATGCAGAAATGAGAACAAACAGTGAATTCAAGGATCTGGGAGAATTTCCAGATCCTGCAAGAATTACACCTGACCAAGTTTCTAATATTATGTTGACAGGTATTGGGGGCACAGGTGTGCTCACAATTTCCGCAATTCTCGCCTATGCAGCTCACTTTGAAGAAAAAGATTCATCTGTTTTAGATATGACTGGCCTAGCGCAAAAAGGTGGTGCTGTATGGTCCCATATTAAAATTTATGAAAAAGGTGTTACTCCTTATAGTCAGAAAATTTCTCCGGGTTCAGCGGATATTTTGTTAGCATGTGATGCAGTTGTTGGAACCAAGCCTGAGATACAAGAGGTAGTTTCTAGAGAGAATACACTAACAGTTCTTAATAGCAATACTATTCCAGTTTCAGATTTTGTTACTGAAAGAGACATTGATTTTAAGAACAAAGATGTTCGCAATATGTTGAAAAATACAACTAAAAAAATTATTTCTGAAGTTCCTGCAATAAAAATTTCAGAACAGCTGTCTGGCGACGCTATTGGTACTAATATGCTGATGCTTGGAAGTGCTTATCAAAATGGTTTAATCCCATTGGAAGCTGAAAACATTATCAATGCTATAAAGCTTAATGGGGTTGGTATAGATAGAAATATTTACAATTTTAATCTTGGAAGGCTTTACACATTTAACCCAGATCATGAGGTATTTGATTTTCTTAAAAAAGATATAGTTAAAAACCTAAATTCAGTGGAATTATTTGAAGACCGTCTGGAAAGAATAAATAATTATGACACTAGAGTAGTAAACGATTTCTCAGAAGATAAGAAGCTTATAGATGATATCCTCTCACAAGAAATAGATACTGAAACCTTAACAAAAGATGCAATTAAAGAACTCTACAGAGTCTATGCAATTAAAGATGAATATGAGGTTGCACGCATGCACATTGAGACAACGGCAAAAATTCTTGATGACAGTTTTGCAAGCTGGAACAACCTAAAATTTTATCTTTCACCTCCAATGTTATTTTTTATGAAAGATAAAAGAACAGGCAGGCCTAAGAAAATTGAAATTCCTGGTTACATAGCTATGCCAATTTTCAAGCTACTGCATGCATTTAAATTTCTGAGAGGAACAATATTCGACCCACTAAATTTATCACCAGACAGGATCAGAGAGCATGAGCATAAAAAGATCTTTAGATCTAAATTGCAGGAAATTAATAACGAGATTGCAGGCATAAAAGCCAAAAGGCTCAGAGAATTTATTGACGCTTCAAAAACTGTAAAAGGTTATGGGCCTGTAAGAGAAAAATCATATGAAAAATTTAAAAGATTTATAAATATACCTGAGAAGAAAAGATTAAGACTGCTAAGAGAGTTATTCAGCTTTACATCAACAAAACCTATCAAATCAAAAAAGATTACTTCTTCTGAAAATATTAGAATCAAATGAAAAAAGTAACAGATAGTTTCTTTGTCTCTTCTCAGATTACTGTCGAAGATATTCCTGATATAGCAAAACAAGGATTTAGCACAATAGTTTGCAATAGACCTAATCACGAGGAAATCGGGCAAACTGATTATCAAAAGATCGAATTATGTTGTGCCCAAAATAATTTAAAGTTTATTAACTTACCTATGTCACCAGGACACCTAACAAGTGATCTAATAGANCAGACATATGATTTGATNAATGAAGAAAATAAAACATTTGCCTATTGCAGAACAGGAACTAGATGCATAACTTTATGGGCATGTGCAAATGTGAAACTTAANGAAGTTTCAGAAACTTTAGATCAGGTTAACCAAGCTGGTTATGATTTAGACCATCTTCAAGATTTTCTNGAAGATATTAAGGCTTCTTGAATAGTGTAATCATCCATACAATTGGAATTACAATCAAACAACCAAGTGTAATNTTTATTGCCAGCATTAATGGAAAATCGACAATTGCCCCTAAAAAATCAGACAAAGAATTGCCAATCAAAGCACCATAAAGAGCGCCATGAACACCAGAGCCTTTAAAATACTTATCAATATCAATACCAAGCAAGGTAGCAAAGGCTAAAACTCCATTATCAATTAGCCCATATATTATTCCATCAGGCATCAGAATATTTTCCTCTTCATATTTTTTAGAGTTATATAAAGAAAGANGAAATAAACAACCTCAAATGCTGTAAAGCCNACTAAAAATGCAGAAGTAAACTCTCCATATATCAAAGTAATTATTCTACCGAACAAGATTCCTGAAATTATGAATAAAAGAATTTTAAAGAATTGTTCTTGATGTTTGGGTTGGAAAATAGCTATTAAAGCAAATATTCCGATGAAAAAATTTATGCCTCCATAAACTGAACGGATTTCAGCAGAGCCTAAATCTGAATTCAATGTTAAGCCAACTTGTTCTACATAGCTTGCTGGCTCAAATAATGCCCAGCCACCTAACCAGCCATACATTATTGCTGTAAAAAGTAAAAATATTTTATTTATCATTATTCGTTATTTTTTGTTAGTAAATCTATATTACCACCTGTTGCCATAACATTGTCAGTGAAAGTTTTTTCGGTTACAAAACTATGAAGGTATTGTGGGCCGCCTGCTTTTGGACCTGTGCCACTCAAGCCTTGGCCACCGAATGGTTGAACTCCTACTACAGCTCCTACNATATCTCGGTTTAAATAAAAGTTTCCGATGTTTGATTTTTCAAATATCTTGCTAGCNTTATCAAGTATTCTTGAGTGAACACCCATTGTTAGACCGAAACCTATTGAATTTATTTCGTCAATAATTGAGTCTAAATCATTTGGGTTATAGCTTATGAAGTGCAAAATAGGACCGAATTTTTCGCCATCAATATCTCTGATCGAATNAACTTTGAATGCAATCGGTTTGAGAAATAATGATTTTTCCGGNATCTCACATTCTGTTTCTATAAATTCTTTGCCCGCTTTTTTTAACTTGGCGATATGTGTCTTAAGTTTATCTAATGAAGTGCTATTAATGATTGGTCCAATATCAACTTTTGGTTGGTTCGGATCACCAATTTCAAGCTCTTGCATGGCCTCTTTTAAATAATCCCAGTATTCTTCAGCGACATCTTCTTGGACATAGACCACTCTAAGAGCGCTACATCTTTGACCTGCACTATAAAAAGCAGANCTCATGACATCATCAATTACTTGCTCTTTGAGCGAAGATGAATCTACAAACATTGCATTTTGGCCACCTGTTTCTGCAATCAAAGTTTTAATTGCGCCATCTGTTTGTGCAAGATTAAGGTTAATTGCTCTTGCTGCAGAAGTTGAGCCTGTAAAAGCGACACCACTTAAATTATTCATTTTGGTAAGTTCATTACCAATATCTTTTCCACCGACAACAAGCTGAAGTGCAGATTCTGGTACACCTGCTTCATGAAATAGTTTTACAATTTGGAAAGCAATGAGAGATGTGTCCTCAGCAGGTTTGGCTATGACATTATTGCCTGTTACTAAAGCTGCTGCAATTTGCCCAATAAAAATTGCCATAGGGAAATTCCATGGGCTTATGCATAAGAAGCTTCCCTTTGGCGNATTAATTAGATAGTTCTTTTCTCCAGATGGACTCTCAAGCTCTTGTTTTTTAAAAAGCTGTTCNGCATGCAGACAATAGTAATTTATAAAATCAATTGATTCTCTTACTTCTGCATCACAATCTTTTAATGATTTACCTGCCTCATTACAAAGGAGGTAGAAGAACATATTTGAATTCTCTTTNATTAGNTCAACAGCTTTTTTTAAGACCTTTGACCTNTCTGAGCTATTTGTCTTATTCCAATNTAGATCAGAGATTTCTATTTTGTTTAAGTTATTTGCATTTAGATATGAAACTTTCCCAATNCGTTTCTTCTTATCACTTGGTGAGAATTTATCTTCATAAACATCAATTATTTCTTCACCATTTATAATTGAACAAGCATAAAAATCTTGATCATTGAAATCGTTCATATTTCTCACTAAATCNTCTATTTTCATTAAATCTCCAAAATCAAAACCATCTGAATTNTCTCTATCTGAAAAAATATTTTTTGGTCTAGGCACTTGAGTTAAATAATTTTGTTCTTTTAAGTTTTTAGATGCTATTTCAATAGGATTCTTTACAACATCTTTTACCGGTATATCTTTAGATAGATATTTGTTTACAAATGAGCTGTTTGCTCCATTTTCTAAAAGTCTTCTAACTAAATAAGGTAAGAGTTCTTTTTTTGAACCAACAGGAGCATATACTCTTGTCAAAGGAAAAATATCGTATACTTTTTCAGCATTTCTATAAGTTAAATCACCCATTCCAAAGATTCTTTGAAATTCAAATTTGTCCTCCCTTCCTTTATAAAGCTCCATAATTGCAGCAATGGTATGAGCATTATGTGTTGCGAAGTAAGGTCTTAAATTTTTTGTCTCAGAAATAATTTTTGCAGTCGACAAATAATTAATATCTGTAAAGGATTTTGATGTGAAGACCGGTAAATCTTCTGCACCTTTAATTTGGTGTATTTTAATTTCTTGATCCCAGTAAGCTCCTTTTACAAGCCTCATCATCATGCCATTTCTATTGGCACCTAATTCATCAACTAATTTAACAACAANTGGAGCTCTCTTTCCGTACGCCTGAATTGCTAAACCAAGCCCACTCCAATCTTTAAGATCTTTTCTTTTAGCAAGATTTTCAATGAGGTGGAGGCTAAGCTCTAATCTATCCTGTTCCTCAGCATCAATTGTCAGAGCAATATCATGGGCTGCTGACTGAATGCAAAGTTGATAAACCCTTTCCAAGAGCTCATCAAAGACTCTTCCTTTTTTTGTTGCTTCATATCTTGGGTGGATTGCTGAAAGTTTAATTGAGATTTCATGAAATGAATTGGATAGTAAAGCATTTTTTTCGCCAACCTTTCTAATGGCTTCTTCATATGCATTAAAGAAGAAGTCTACGTCTGATTGTGTTCTTGCTGCCTCTCCGAGCATGTCGAATGAGCAAGGTATTTTTGGCATATCAAATTTATTCAAAGCATCGTCAATATCTATTCCTGAAACAAATTCTTCGCTTAAGATTTCCATGCCTTTTTTGATTGCCTCTCTTAGNATCGGATCGCCTATACGTGATGTAAGGCCCTGAATCCAGCTGATCGGATTTGAACTTATATTTTTATCAAGCTCAACTACTTGCTCAGCAAGGAATAAACCAAAGGTTGTTGCATTTACGAATAAAGACGGAGAACTATTAAAATGCGCAAGCCATTTTTTGCCGCCTATTTTTTCTTCAATAATCTCGTCACATGTTGCATTATCAGGTATNCTCAGAAGCGACTCTGCAAGACACATTAAAGCTATGCCCTCTTGATTNCTTAAACCATATTCCAGAAAAAAATTATCCAATCTGGTTTTGTTTCTGTCTTGTCTGCACTTATTTACAATTGCAGCTGCATTCTCTTGAATTTTTTGATTATTAATCCAATCATTTGAATCAATTAGTTTTTGTACCAGAATTGATTCATCCGCATATTTCAGGGTTTGTAAGTCTTTAAAGAAAATTTCAGTGCTCATTTTTGTAGGGGTATTTTACCTTGTATTAGATGGTTTTAGAATGAATTTTTAGTTCCATCTAGACTTAGCTTCTGCGAAAGATTCTTTAATATATCCTTTCAGCCAAGTGCAGCCTGGGTCGTTGTCATTTGATGCATGCCAAGCAAGAAAAAATTGAGATGGTGCAACTTCAAACGGAAGGGTTTTGTAGGCTAAATCGTGTTTTTTTGCAAAGGATTTTGTACAGGTCAGAACCATATCTGTGCTATTGAGTATCTCAGGAGTAATTAAATAGTGTTGGGCTCTTAGAGCAATCTTTCTATCTAGTTGAAGTTTAGCTAGAGCATTATCAACTAATGCAGCNCCTCTTTTTCTGCCTGAAATATGTATGTGATCTAAATCTAGATACTGTTCAATACTCAATGCATCTTCGGCAGCCAATTTATGATCTTTTCGGAAGCCACAAACAAATTCGTCTTCAAAAATTAGTTCCTTTTTAATGTCTGAATCAGATGGGGGAAATGGATCAACAGCAAAACATACTTCATTTGCAACTAAAGCATGCTGTAAATCTTCTCGTTTTGTGTAGTAACTACTTAGACTCACCCTTGGTGCAACTTCATGCACCTTTTCCATTAGTATTGGTAGCACTCTGCCTTCACTGACATCGTTGAGAGACAATTTAAAAGTTCGGCTTGAAACTGCAGGGTCAAATGCATCCGGCTCTTCAAGTGTTTTGTGCAAAATTAATAAAGCTTCTCTGACATGTATGATGATATTTTCAGTCTTAGCTGTTGGTTGGACCCCTTGGCCAACTCTTATAAAGAGCTGGTCATTGAAATAATCTCTTAGTTTAGAAAGGGCGCTACTCACAGCTGGTTGAGTAATACCTACAANCTCGCCTGCTTTAGTAAGACTCCCCTCGGTATAGATTGCATTGAATACAACAAGAAGGTTAAGGTCGAGATTATTTAATTTCATTTATAGCTTATAATTGTATGAGGACTATTATAAATAATATTTATAGTATTTCAGAAGTTTTTTTAATAATTGATAACTATGAAATTTGATACCACAGAAAAGATCGATTTTTACCTTCCTAAAGTCAAAAGCTTTATTGATGAAGTTGTTGTTCCAGTAGAACAAGAAATTTTAAAGAGAGACATCCCTGAAGAAAAAAGATGGGAGCCTTATCCTGAGTTGGATGACTTAAAAAAAGAAGCGCGCTCAAGAGGATTATGGAATTTATTTTTACCTGANAGTGAGTATGGCGCTGGTTTATCTAACTATGAATANGCGCACTTAGCAGAAGCCATGGGTCGAACTTATCTAGCTTCTGAAGCAATGAACTGCAGTGCACCAGACACAGGAAATATGGAGGTATTGGTGAGATATGGGTCAAAAGAGCAACAAGAAACATGGTTAAAGCCACTGTTAGAGGGTGAAATTAGATCAGCTTTTGGTATGACAGAACCACAGGTAGCATCATCAGATGCAACTAATATGGAAGCTACTGCAGAACTAGTGGATGGACAATGGGTTATTAATGGTGAAAAGTGGTGGACTTCAGGTGCTGGTGATCCTAGNTGTAAGATCATCATTTTTATGTGTGTTACTAATCCTGATAATGAAAGACACCAAAGACACTCTATGATTCTTGTTCCAATGGATACACCAGGTGTTGAGGTAAAAAGAATGATGCATGTCTTCGGCTATGATGATGCACCTCACGGCCATGCTCATATGAAATTTGATAATGTAAAAGTCCCTGCTGAAAATGTAATTTTGGGAGAGGGAAGAGGTTTTGAGATAGCTCAAGGNAGATTAGGCCCGGGACGAATTCATCATTGTATGCGTTCAATTGGAGCAGCTGAAGTAGCATTTGAATTAATGTGTAAAAGATCTCTTGAGAGAAAAGCCTTTGGCAAAGAGCTTGCAAGGCTTGGTGGAAATTTTGATGTTATTGCAGACTCAAGAATGGAAATTAATCAAGCTAGACTCCTTACGCTCCATGCGGCATGGAAGATGGATAAGTATGGCAATAAAGTTGCTGCAAGTGAAATAGCTCAAATTAAAGTAGCAGCTCCGATCATGGCTTGTAATGTTATTGATCGAGCAATACAAATGCATGGTGGAGGAGGTGTAAGTCAAGATTTTCCTCTAGCAAGCATGTATGCTCATATGAGAACTCTTAGGCTAGCAGATGGTCCTGACGAAGTTCACAGAAGAACGGTTGCTAGACTTGAGTTGGCAAAACTTGTGCAAGATAAATAAATGAATTTTGAGAATAAAGTATTTCCAAATGATGAACAGATACAAGGCTTTAATGATGATCCGAATTTAGGACCAATCA
>NYSP01000012.1 GCA_002683115.1 Gammaproteobacteria bacterium | reverse complement strand
AAAAGTCATGAAAAATCTACCCTTAGGTTTACATATTTCAAGATCATTAAAAGATGGTTTGAAATCAGCAGTAATGCCTGGAAATCTATTTGAAGATATTGGCTTACATTATATAGGACCAATTGATGGCCATGACATAAAACTTCTCGTAAAGACAATAGAAAGAATGAAGGAAAAAACTGAGCCCTATCTCCTTCACATAATTACAAAAAAAGGTGCTGGCTTTGAACCTGCAGAAAATGAACGTATTAAATATCATGCCATCTCAAAAATAGAGAAAAATCCTCAAAAATCCTCAAAAAAATTCCAAGATATTTTTGGTGACTGGCTTTGTAACAAGGCAGAATCAGATAAAAATCTTGTGGCCATAACTCCAGCAATGACTGAAGGTTCTGGTATGGTCAAATTTGAGCAGAAATATCCTGACCAGTTTTATGATGTTGCAATTGCTGAACANCACGCAGTCACTTTTGGTGCCGGCCTTTCCCTAGGTGGTTTAAAACCAGTTGTTGCAATTTACTCAACCTTTTTACAGCGTGCTTATGATCAATTGGTTCATGACGTTTGTCTTGAAAATATCGATGTTACTTTTGCTTTGGATAGAGCTGGTATTGTTGGTGAAGACGGTCCCACACATTCTGGTAGCTTTGATTTAAGTTTTATGCGATGCATACCAAATATCGTGATTGCTGCTCCATCAGATGAAAATGAAATGTGGCATTTACTATCAGCATGTTATGACTATAGAGGCCCAGCAGCAATAAGATATCCAAGAGGCTCAGGTGTTGGGGCAGAGATAGNAGATACACTTGATGTTGAAATTGGAAAAGCTAAAAAAATCTTAGACGGNGAAGATGTATGTGTCCTTAATTTCGGAGTTTTGCTTGATAGAGTTTCAAATTTTTCAAAACAANATAACTTCGGTCTGTATGATATGAGATTTGTTAAACCGCTTGATGAAGATGTTTTAAGTTNAATTGGAACACATTACAAAAAAATCGTAACCATTGAGGATCATGCAATTAAAGGGGGTGCCGGCAGTGCCGTCAGTGAATATTTTGCTTCCAAAAACATNTTAGTATCAGTGCTTCACNTAGGNCTAGAGGATTCTTTCCCCTTACACGGAAGCAGAGACCAAATATTAGAACTTAATGGTCTAAGCGAGAAAGATCTAAAGAAAAAAGTTCTTGAATTTAAAAATTCTAATTAAAGGAATCCCAACCTTTTTGTTTGAAATCTAACTTTTTGCCNAATGAATCAAAAACTTTAATACTTTTATCATTTGTTATTTTTCCTATAATCTGAAAGCTTTCACTGATACTCAAAATTTGTTCTCTACTCTTATTAGGCGCAGTAAAAAGTAATACGTAATCATCCCCAGCGATAAGATCATCAAAATCATTTGTTAAAAATTTATCTTCAATCTGCATGTGAGCTCCTACACCAGATTTTTTGCAGATTCTACTGAGATCTAATAGCAAACCATCCGAAACATCTATTGCTGCATTTAGGTACTTATTTAATTCAACAGTTTCTTTTTTTGATAAAAGAGAGGGCTTTATATATTGATTTGGCAAATTTAATTCATTATTTAGAACTTTGTTTAACCCCAATNTACCAAGACCAAGCTTGTTGCTTACAAAAATGTCATCATCATGTTCAGCCATATCTCTTTTCAGAATTCTACTTGGTGCTTCACCAAAAACTGTAACAGAAATATTCAATTCACCTTTTGTAAGATCTCCACCTATTAAGGTGGTGCCATAAATAGTATTAAATTCTTGTATGCCCTCTGTNAATGACTCAAACCATTTATCATCAGGATTTGGGTGAGAAATAGTNAGCAGGAAGCCCACTGGATANGAGCCCATAGCTATTAAGTCAGATGCAGCTANGGCAATTGACCTAAAAGCTATAAAGTAAGGATCAAGGTCCTCAGGAAAATGAATTTTTTCAACACAAGCATCCGTTGAAACGACAATATCTCTGTCAGTTTTAATTACAGCGCAGTCGTCACCAATTTGAATTGGAAATAGCTCGTTTTTCTTAGAACACTTTTTAAGGTATTTATCTATGAAATATTCTTCTTTCACTAAGAAGGATATCTCTCAAACAATCCTGCAGCGCCCATTCCGCCACCGACACACATAGTGACAACTCCAAATTGTTCATCTCTATTTTGAAGTTCTCTAACGATGTGACCAGTCAGTCTTGAGCCAGTCATTCCGTACGGATGACCAATAGCTATTGAACCGCCATCTACATTTAATTTATCCATNGGCAATCCAAGCTCATCTCTACAGTAAACCACTTGTACGGCAAAAGCTTCGTTCAATTCCCATAGCCCAATGTCTTCAATGCTTAAATTGTATCTTTCAAGCAGTTTAGGTATTGCAAATACAGGACCAATGCCCATTTCATCTGGATTACAACCAACTGTAGTAAAACCTCTAAAGTATGCTTTTGGTTTAAGTCCAAGTTCTAAGGCTTTTTCTTCAGACATCACTAATGTAATAGANGCGCCATCCGACATCTGTGATGAATTACCAGCTGTGACACTACCGTTTTCATCAAACACTGGCTTTAGTGCAGAAAGACCCTCCATTGTTGTTGTAGGTCGATTACATTCATCTTTAACACATTCAGCATCGACGACTTTCTGTTCGCCTGTTTCTTTATTTGTTAAAAGCATTTGTGTTTTCATTGCAACAATCTCATCATCATATCTGCCGGCTTCTTGTGCTTCAGCTGTTCTAAGTTGGCTATGCAAGGAATACTCGTCTTGAGATTCTCTTGAAACGTTATATCTCTTTGCTACGACTTCAGCAGTTGTNCCCATAGGAAAATAGATGCCCGGATTCTCTTGGTTTATTTTGTCATTCACAAACCCATTCATATTCATATTCGGCTGTACCATTGTTATAGATTCAACTCCCCCAGCAATNACTGTGTCNTATCCTCCTGCCATAATTTGNCCNGCAGCCATTGAGATGGTTTGTAAACCAGATGAACAGTANCTATTTACTGTTGTGCCACCTACAGTTATAGGCAATTTTGAGAGTATTACTGCATTTCTTCCGACGTTGTGTCCTGTTGCGCCCTCAGGGTTACCGCAACCCATAATCACATCTTCAACTGCGTCTGCAGGAAGATTTGGATTTCTTTCAAGCATTGCATCAATTAGATGAGAAATCATATCGTCTCCACGTGTCATATTAAATGTTCCTCTAAAAGACTTTGCTAGGCCTGTTCTTACGCTATCTACTATCACTACATTTTTCATATATATCTCCGGAAAAGATTATTTTAACTTGTTTTCATCTTCATTTAAATCGAGTTTCTTATACCAGCTTGGAATTATATCTATACCTAACTTTTCTGCTCTCTTAAATAAATATGGAATTGTAATTGGAGAAAAAGGCAAAATCAGTAAGATGCCAAAACCTGCACCTTTCAGAATTTCACGCAACTGTTTATTTGCTAACTTAAGATAAACCTTATCCTCAGTTTCAAGATATTTATAAAAGTTATCAAGCATTTCTGTATTTGCTTGATTTTCTTCTTGCAAAGCTTTGACCAAGTTTTCTAAATACTTATTAATAGTTTTAATCTCCATAAAAAAACCTCCGCGTTAGCGGAGGNTTTATTTTAAATAATATCTTATGTATTAGAAGTTATATTGTATTGAAATACCTCCGTTCATTGGTTCTTGGAAGTAAAGGTTATANCCCCCACCATTTGATCCTGAACCTACGAAAGCACCAGTAACAATATCTTTATCTTCAATATTATGAACATAGAAATCTACCATCCATTTTCCATCTGGAGACATGTATGTTAGATCGAAGTTCATGAAATCGAATTCATCAACTAATTCATGTGGATTATTGAAGACTGTTAAGTAGAAGTCACTTCTGTAAATGTAATCAAGTCTTGCAGTTACCAATCCTCTATCNTCATTCACTAGGTCTGCTTCGTATCCTAATGAGAATGTCATATCAGGAACACCTGGTAGTTTTCTACCTGAAAGATCNTGAATNACAAAACCTGTATTAGGACATGCTGGACCAACCAACGCGTTAAANGGTTGATTACATGTACTTCCTAAACTTCTATAAATCATACCTACATCGGTCATACCGAAGACAACACCTTGTGAAACTCCAATTGTGCTTAAGTCAACTGAACTTACGCCATAAGGGTTTCTTGGATCAAAGTCTTCATAACCAGCAAGCTCTGATGAAGTAAGGGCACCAACTAAATTCCATCTTGACCATTCATTCGGAATAAGAAGTGCTTCAAGTTCAAAACCTTGAACATCAACATCTGAGTTAAATGTCTGTGATGCAAGACCAACAATTTTATTTAATTGCATNTCTGTCACAGCATTAAAGTAAAGCGAAGTATTCAATGTNAGAGCTCCACCCATGTAAGAACCNTTAGTACCAAATTCAANCACATTNTGGATTTCAGCTTCAACNAGTGAAGCATTTGGACCAGGAAGAAGGTTAGATGTTGGNTTGAAACCNCCAGATTTCAGACCTCTATCATATTTTACATAGACAAGAGTTCCGTCATCTAATTTCTTATCAAGAATTGCTCTACCTGTAAACTCAGTAAGATCCACAGTTTGTGCAGGTGGTGTAGGGAATCCTTGAAGGGTTCCGTTGTAACCAGCTAGTGANTGTGAAATATCTGTAATACCTGAGAAAACAAAGTCAGTTTTAGTGATTTCGTTATATCTCGCACCTAAAGTCAAAGTCATGTCGTTCTCAAGTTCTGTTTGAGTTTCAACAAAAAGACCTTTGGTATCATTTTCACTTCTATTCCATGATTGGAACTGTCTTTGCCAGTCTGGTAGTGCTGGAAGAATAGGAATTCCTCCTGCAGCTATCACAGCACTTATTGGCAATGAAGCAAGTGCTCTTACTTGGTTTGCAGCATCATTATGTGACGCTGTCACACCAGCTACAGTACCAGCTCCTACAATCTGAGGTAATTGAGCTGCATTTCCGACTAGCACTTGTTGAGCAAGCAACACACAGTCGCCAACTGGATCAGTACACTGACCAGCAGCTAGTAATTGCGGAATTAAAGCTGCAATTTGTGCAGGTGTTGTTGGGTCATTTGCAACATAGTCAGTAGCGGCACTGATAACACCATTTGTAATGTTATCTAAAGCTACATTTCCGTAAGTTGTAAAGTAAGTTGCCCAGAAGCCTAGACCACCATAACCACCTAAATCAGGGAATAAAGCACCTACNGGTCCCAGACTTACATCTGAGTAGTAATGCATACCTGGAGAAGTTACNTTATAGTTTGTTAGGCCNTCACTCTTNTAGAGATAAANACCACCTGTACCATTGGTTCTGTTATCTANGTCAGACTGAACTCTTANCTCGAACTCTTTAGTTGTATAGTTTGAGANAGATTCGTCAGCTTCTTCTGTTGTTTGGAAGTTNCTAACAGTACCAAAAANATTTGCCTGNATTGGNCCCATTCTATANNNNCTTTGTGCGACATANCCATTTANNGACTGGCTGTGTGCATACTCTTGATCGTTATAAGCAGCTGTCATAAATAATGTGTAGTCATCATTTATTACATGNTCCATCACTAAACTACTACTNTAATCATGTCTATCCAATCTTGGATTTTTTGATGAGAAAGTTTGATTTGGATCAATAGGAAAATCAGCGCCATCTGTATAACTTAATGTTAAGTCAGGCTGAACTATGTTTCCTGGGTAGTTAAGCGTAATAAAGTCAATTGAACCAAAAGCTGAGACACCTGAGTGACTAGCTCCAGTTGTTGGAAGACCATCGCCCCACTGATCACAACCTAGTAATGGGTTGATGTTACAAGCTGCTTTCTGAGTTCTTAGTCTTGCATCTTCCTCTTCATTGTGAAGGAAAGTGAATTTGAAGGATGTGTCATCTGACATATCCCAAATTGTCTTAACTCTTACAGCTGAGTATTTTCTGTCATCGATGTCTGNANCATCAAAGAGGTTTTCCATGTAACCATCTCTTCTAAGAGATCTGAAAGCAACCCTTGTTCTGAAATCNGTACCAGCACCAAATGTCATAGCACCTGTNTATCTTTCAAGATTTTTGTCGCCAAATTCAGCTTTGAAGTAAGCATCAACTTCTTCACCAGGATCTACACTGTTCATAACAAATGTACCACCTGGGTTGTTACCACCATANAGAGTACCTTGTGGTCCCCTTAGAACCTCAAAGCTTTCCAGATCAAATAGCTCATTTTGTGCCATTTGCAGGTTACCCATGGTAATGCTGTCTTGTCTCATAGATGCAACCGCAGCAAAAGAACCACCAACCGCATAGTTGGAAATACCTCTTATCTGTACACCAGCACCTGAGAAGTTTGTTTTTTGGAAAAGAACACCAGGAACATTAAACTGAAAGTCGTAAAATTCCTTAAGATTCTTCGATTCGATATCTGTTGCAGAAATAACTGTAACAGCTAGACCAGTATCCTGTAGCGCCGTATCCTTTCTTAAAGCTGATGTAACAACTTCCTCAATATTATCCGAATCTACTGACTCAGAATCTTCTTGAGCGTAAGAATAAGAACCTACTAACAGAACTAAAAGTAATAGTATGTATCTCATATCACTCTCCCATAAGATATTTATCCCAATATAATAATACAATTAGGTAAGTAAGCAAACATTTGAAACAGTGAGAAAAAGCGAGAAGAGAGAAAAAATCATAGCTATTTTAGATGAGCTTTTTCCCAAACCTGATGTGCCACTGGATCATACTGATCCATTTTCTCTATTGATTGCTGTTTTATTATCTGCTCAATGTACTGATGAGCGTGTAAATACAGTAACTCCAGCACTTTTTAAGAAAGCAAATACGCCAAAAAAAATGGCTAAACTTAGTCGGGAGCAAATTTATAAAATCATCAAACCATGTGGATTAGGTCCACAAAAATCAAAAGCCATCAAAAAATTATCAGAAATTCTGGTGCATGAATACGACGAGAATGTACCTCAAGAGATTGAATTACTGGAAAAATTACCTGGAGTTGGACATAAGACTGCATCTGTTGTTGTATCTCAAGCATTCAATATTCCAGCATTTCCNGTTGATACTCACATACATAGATGTGCACAAAGATGGGGCCTTACATCAGGCAGAAACGTAAATACAACAGAGANGGATTTAAAGAAGTTTTTCCCTANTGAACAATGGAATAAACTTCATATACAAATTATTATGTATGCTAGGAGTTATTGTCCTGCCAGGGGTTGCTTCAGATTAGAGTGCCCGATCTGTACGACATGCTATCCAAAAAGAAAATCAAAATTTAAACATANAAAACCATAATGAATGAATTTATAAACACTCAAAATCAAAAAATNTCTGACTATGATCAGGATCTTTCAAAGTTCCTTGTTGCTGAATCTCAAAGACAAGAAGAACACATTGAATTAATTGCTTCTGAGAACTATGCCTCTAAAAGAGTGCTTGAAGCTCAAGGTAGTGTGTTAACTAATAAATATGCAGAAGGATATCCAAACAAAAGGTATTACGGTGGATGTGAGCATGTTGATGGTGCTGAAACACTAGCAATTGAAAGAGCAAAGATTGTTTTTGATGCAAAGTTTGCAAATGTGCAACCTCATTCTGGAGCATCAGCCAATGCAGCAGTATTTTTAGCTCTTCTAGAACCTGGAGATACTTTTTTAGGTATGGCTTTAGACCAAGGTGGACATTTAACTCATGGTGCAAAAGTTAATTTTTCAGGAAAAAACTTTAATGCTATCCAATATGGTCTTGATCCAGAAACTGGAGATATTGACTATGTACAAGTAGCTAAATTAGCACATGAACACAAACCAAAGCTTATTGTAGCCGGCTTTTCAGCGTTTATGGGCATTGTAGACTGGAAGAAGTTTAGAGAAATAGCAGACGAAGTTGGAGCTTTTTTGCTCGTTGATATGGCTCATGTATCTGGTCTTGTGGCAGGTGGTGTCTATCCAAATCCTGTTTATCATGCGCATGTAGTTACAAGCACAACTCACAAATCTTTAAGAGGTCCTAGATCCGGAATAATTCTTTCAAACGAGGACGAAGATTTTCAGAAAAAACTCAATTTTGCAGTTTTTCCTGGTTCACAAGGTGGCCCGCTTATGCACGTTATAGCTGCTAAGGCTGTATGTTTTAAAGAAGCAATGACTGATGACTTTAAAGATTATCAAAAACAAATAATCCTCAATGCGCAAACCATGTGTGACAAATTTATGGAAAGAGGTTTTAATCTTGTTCAACAGAGAACAGATAATCATTTAATTCTTATGGATTTAAGAAACAAAGGCGTTACTGGTAAAGAAGTTGAAGAATTATTAGGTACGGTAAATATTACTGTTAATAAAAATTCTATTCCTAATGATCCTGAATCACCTTTTGTGACTTCAGGCATTAGAATCGGCACACCTGCAATGACTACAAGAGGTTTTAAGAAAAATGAATCTGAGTTAGTGGTAGATCTTATTTGTGATGCCATTGAAAATAGAGATAACTCTGAGCAACTTGATATAGTAAGAGATAGAGTTAAAAATCTTTGTATGAACTTTCCGGTATATAAATAGTGTTTTGTCCTTTTTGTACAAATGAAGAGACTAAAGTTGTAGATTCAAGATTAGTTACGAATGGTTCCCAAATTAAACGAAGAAGGGAGTGTATTGATTGCGGCGAAAGATTCTCTACTTATGAAGAAGCTGAGTTGGTAATGCCAAGAATCATCAAATCAAATGAAAGAAGAGAACCTTTTGATGAAGAAAAACTTAGAGCTGGTTTGCATATAGCTCTGCAAAAAAGACCGGTGTCCTCAGATCAAATTGAAAATGCAGTACAAAACATCAAAGATTACATCAGAAAAATTGGTGAAAGAGAGATCCAAGCTCAAATCATAGGCAAACAAGTAATGAATCAATTAAAAGAACTNGATCAAGTTGCCTATGTCCGTTTTGCATCTGTTTACCAAAACTTTCAAGATATTAAAGATTTCGCTGATGAAGTCTCTGAACTCTCAAATGATTAATGNATCATGATGCTTTCATGCAGAGAGCTATAGATATCTCTGTAAATTTCAAATATACCGCAAAACCAAATCCAGTAGTTGGTGCAATATTAGTTTATGAAAATGAAATAATTTCTGAGGGAGCTCATGAACAGTATGGTGATAATCATGCTGAAGTGAATTGTCTTAATGGTGTTAGCAGGGATATNATTGCTGATTCCACGCTTTATTGCACATTNGAGCCTTGTAACCATACCGGTAAAACTCCACCATGTACCGAAGCTATTATTTCTTCTGGTTTAAAAAGAATTTTTATTGGTAGTTTAGATCCAAATCCAAAAGTAGCTGGTTCCGGGATTGCAAGGCTNAAAGATAATGGTATCGAAGTAAAGGTTGGCATTCTTGAGGAAAAAGTAAAAGAATCAAATAGATTCTTTTTCTTTAAACACCTNAATAAAAGACCTTTCATAACCATTAAAATAGCATCATCAAATGATGGCATGTCTCACTCAAGTGATGGTAGTACTACCTGGATAACTTCAGAAGCCTCAAGACAAGATGTGCAAATTGTTCGAGCAGAGCACGATGCAATATTGACCGGTGGTAATACTATCAGAAATGACAACCCNAGAATGAATGCAAGAGTAGACTTTCCGGTAAATCAACCAGGTAAAATTCTTTTGTCATCAGTCTCTGAATGGGATAAGAATTTAAATTTCTTTAAAGAAGGTACGGTAAAAGTCATTGAAAATTCCAATCTAGAAAGCGTGATCGATGAATTGTCTCAAATGAATATTAATTCTGTTCTAGTTGAGGCTGGACCAAAATTAGTAAATTCTTTCATGAACAATGGTTATTTTGATCAGCTAATAATTTATGAATCTCCAGATAGCATTGGGANCAAGGGTATTAAGTGGTTTGAAGGNTTTAANCCAATTGATAAATTTCAACTTGATCTTAAATCTACATGTACAATTGATCGAGATATAAAAAGAGTTTTTGAAAAATGCTAAAGAATGAAATACCAGAAATTATTGATGACCTAAAAAAAGGCAAGATGGTAATCATCCTAGATGATGAAGATCGTGAAAATGAAGGTGATCTAATTTGTGCTGCTGAGTCNGTTACCCCAGAAATAATTAATTTTATGGCTACAAATGGCAGAGGGCTAATCTGTTTGGCTTTAGAGAAGGAAAAATGTAAGCAATTGAACCTNAGNCCTATGACTAACGATAATAATGCAAGCAATAGAACAGCTTTTACAGTGTCCATAGAAGCAAAACAGGGAATCACTACAGGTATTTCAGCTAAAGATAGAGCCCATACAATTTTAACTGCTGTTGCTCATGATTCTACAGAGNAAGATATTGTTCAGCCTGGTCACATATTCCCACTACAAGCAATGAAAGGTGGTGTGCTTGCAAGAGCAGGACATACTGAAGCAGCTTGTGACCTCGCAAAATTAAGTGGTTTTTCAGGAGCAGGTGTTATTTGCGAAATCATGAATGATGATGGCACTATGGCTAGAAGAGATGACTTACTCAAATTTGGAGAAAAATTTAATCTTAAAGTCGGTACAATTGCTGACCTAATTGACTATAAGCTCACCAAAGAATCAACAATTGAAAATGTTCACTCTAAAGAAGTTNCNACNGAATTTGGAAATTTTCAACTACAGGTCTGGCGTGATGTCATATTTGATGAACACCATTTTTCTTTAAAGCTTGGTGATATAAATAAAGTGGATAAGCCGCTTGTAAGGGTTCAGACTCAAAGCGTACTTCAAGACACTCTTGGGATTGAGGAGATTGGTAAAAAATGGTCAATCAGAAAATCTCTTAAAAGAATAGCAGATGAGGGCACAGGAGTTTTTGTCCTTATTAATCACAGAGACGCTAAAGGGTACTGGTTGCCAATGTTAAAAGACGAAGACGTTGAACCCAAAAGAAGTCGAAGAGTAATTGGTATCGGCTCTCAAATTTTGAGGGCATTAGGTCTTAGTACGATCAAAGTATTAGGTACGCCAACAAAATATAGTGGCCTTTCAGGCTTTAATATTGAGATTGAGGAATTTATCAATGAATAACACACTTGATTTTGACGATTTTGATGTAGATGGAAAAAAAATTCTTTTAGTTACAACTATTTGGAATAAAGAGTTAATA
>NYSP01000011.1 GCA_002683115.1 Gammaproteobacteria bacterium | reverse complement strand
AGCCAACTAATCCGGTTGCGCCTAAAACTAAATATTTCATAAAATTTCCAAGTAAATATATATGTTGCTAATTGAGGTTTTTCAATTGCATTAACAACTGAGCTCTTAGGCTAACTTCGCCAAACAATAATTGACAAAAATGCACTTATTAAAAGTTCAGCAAAAATCTTATCTGTAGATAAGTCAGCGTTGTGAATCAAGTAAGCAGTAATTCTAGAAACAGCTGCCAGACTGAGAAGAGCAATAGGTGCATAAAACCAATGCTTCTGTTTTGTGTAGGCACCAACCAAAGTAAATCCTCCTACAACAAGGAAAAAACTGCTGAAATCTCCAATTTGAGTGCTAAGTCCCGCTCCGGTAAGTATTGGCATGCCCAGCTGATTCGCAGAATTAACAGGATCAATGAGCCACAAAATCCCATTAAAGAAAATCATAAAACCAATTGCATAAGTGGCTATATTTAAGATTCTATCCATATCTCATTGTATAAAATTGGTAGGGATGGAGGGAGTCTAATCCCCATTAGGTCTTCGTCTTTCATAATTTTATTTTACAATTCGATGGAGGGCAAAAATATATAAAGTACTAGGTTTTATCTTCTTCAAGGAAGAACACTACTGAATATTCTTTTTCTTCAAGACAATTTTCTAAATTTTTATATTCGCCCAACTCTGAGACAGCATCAGCAGAAGCATATGCAACCCAACTGCCGGCTGTAAAAATAGCAACTCCTGGCAGTAAAAGTGATGAGACCCATCCTCCAGTTGTTGCTACATCAATTAAAGCTATTAATCCCACTATTCCAAAATAACCACCTACGACTTTCATTGGTACTCTTATGCTTCTAGCTTTACCTTCAACTTCTGCTAAGCATATGTAAATATCATCATTCATTGAATCTACCGAACTGTTTGGCTCAATTAGTACATATGCTGGAGTTCCATCTATATGTATAAATTTATTCTTTTCAGGGGCTGAATCTACTGTATTTACAGCACAAGAAGTTGTTAACAACAAAGAAGAAATTATGATTAATCTGATCATTACTAAAAATGGTAGGGATGGAGGGAGTCGAACCCCCACGCCTTACGGCACTGGAACCTAAATCCAGCGTGTCTGCCAGTTCCACCACATCCCCAGTAGATTGCTTATTCTATATGACAAATGCAAGTATTAAACCTAAAACAGCAAAAATCACCCACATAATTGTTTCGTTTTGGTTGCCCTTTTTAAAAGCCATGTAACTCAAAATCCAGAATATTATTGGTGATAAAAGTAAAAAAGCTTTCCCCACAAATATTGCTACAGGTATTAAACATACAACAAGTAAAATTTTAAAGAATGTTTCGTTAAGGAAGCTGTTCATCTTGCTCCAAATTTTTTAAATCGTTGAGTTCTTTTTCTAGCTCTTGTAAATCCCTATCTAAAGCATTGATTCTGTTTAAAACATCTGCAACTTTTTGATTATTTTGTTTTCTATAAATATCTACTGCTTCAATTGATGCTTCGTTTGTCTCAAGGACCTTTTTTTGTTTATTGAGTTCATTGGAAAGTAGAGTAAGTTTTAATTGCAAATCTTCTGCCAGTTCGATTTTTTGATTTACAACATTTATTTGATCTTCAAGTCCTGTAGATATGGCCTTGAGGTTTTGTATGCTTTTTTCATTTTTAATAGCTTTGCTTTCTTGTTTTTTAATACTATCTAAATAACCTTTTCTGTGTCCCCAAAGTTTTCTCACTTCTTTGTCAAGAAATGCAATTTGATCGGTCATAGTTTCCATATTTTGTTCGGAATCTTCATTTGTAATAGAAAGCTTTCCCTCAATTACTTCAATTTTGCCAGAAACTAAATTTATTGCTTCAGTGCTTTCTTGTTTTTGCTCATTTATATAGAAATACATACCCAGCAAAGAAGCGATAACCAAAACTAGTATAAAAGCACTAAACATAAGCTGACCATCACCAGATGATCTACGTCTTGGAGGTACTCTTGTTGGTTGACTCATATCTATTCAGTAAAAAATGCTAGGAAGTTTAAAAAGCCGCGCTTGTCATCTCCTTGCGCTAATTTATTTGATACTAAGATATCTGTAATTGCGTTTAAGTTGCCAGTAACTAGTAATTTAAAAGTTAAAGAATCCATTTCTATATCATGCATTTCTGAACTTACTTCCTTATATGTAAAGACACTATTATGAATTGATAGTTCCCAAATTTCATTTAGATCTCTGAAATAAATTTTCTTTTGAATTGAAGTATTTGAAACATTTTCTGGATTTAATCTAGTAGACATAACCTCGTAAAACATATTCAAACTTAATTGCCTTAGCACATCTTCCCCTGTACTTTCTTCTGTCGTGAGAAGAGCTTCTCTTTTTTTATCTGTCTCGTCTTTTAAATCGGCATATGTACTTAAGTAGAAACTCTTCGCATTTGGATTGTATGCATCCTCCCCGAGTGCTTTGAGAGCTTCAGCCTTTGCATTATTCACGTCAATACTTTTTCCATTCTTAGCTTCAAGCATATCCGCTAAATATAATGTCCATTGATAGTCTTTATTTACTATGGAAGATTCAAGCTCTTCTTGTAAGGTTTTCTCAGAAATAAGACTACCGATTCGTTTGCCAAGTTCTTTTTCAGTAAATGGAAATAAATTTGTTGGATTTCCATCAAACCATCCATAATTCCCATTGAATAAATTACGGGCACTCCACTCAACATTGCCATATAGCTCAAAAAGATATTCATTATTTCTTAATGAATCTGGCAGTTTTACAAGCTGCGCTGCTTCAACAGGTGTATAGCCTGCATTTAAAAGCCTATGAGTTTGATCGTGAACATATTTAACTGCATCTCTATAGTTTGAAAGAACTTTTTGAATTTCTTCTTTACCTACTATTGGCACACCATGACTAGGCACTAATATTTCTGGTTCAAGACTCATCATTTTTTCAAGACTTTTATACCACGATTGAAAGCTCCTATATGAGGTTCCTCTGATGGTATAAATGTTGGGAAAGGCTTTGTAGATATTGTCTCCTGGAAACAATGCTTTCATTTCCTCGATCCAAACAAAGATTTGGTCATCCGTTTCACCTGGTGCATGATAGAAATCAACTTTCCTTCCACCAATTGTTTTTGTAAATTTTTGATCAAAAGTGATAGTTGGCTTGATATAGCCTGGAGTATCAACTCCAGCTTCTAACTTGATTCCAATTCCATGCGATAACGCTTGATCTCTATCTTTTAGTATTAGGCCAAACATTTTTTGCGATCTTTGCCCAATTAGTTCTCTTTTTATTCCAAAAAACTTTTCAACTTCACTTGATGTATCTCTATGAGAAATTACATCTACTTCTCCAAATTTGTTTATGAATGCTTGCGCGCCGCCAACATGATCAATATGGAAATGTGTATAAACAATTGTGTCGATTTCGTTGTCACTATATTTACTTAGATCTTCTAGAACTACTTCTGCTGTTTCTACACCACCCATAGTATCTATGATCATATCTTTCTCATCACCTATAACTAAAATTGAATTTGCCAAACCATAGCCAACTGCAACATGAATGTTTTCATGTGGTGATAAGATTTTTTCTGAAAAATCAGCTGCCAAACTTGCTAGATCTTTGTCCTTATCTCTAATCTCTTTCTTAGGTAATTCCTGATCTTGACTTTCAGATGAGCATGCCGAAACCAGAAGCAAAGAAATAAACCAATAAATACGCATAGGTGTATTCTAAATCAAAAATTACTCAAGTGAATGAACATGAATTAGACTGACAGATATGAATTACAATAAAAAGTCCGATATTCTTAAAAAAGCTCGTGAATTATTAACTGATGGAATAAAGAATAGAGATTCGATGTTTCATACGCTAACAGTTAGCACATTAGCTAAGAAAGAGATTTCATCAAGAGTAATGGTTTTGAGGGATCATAAAGCTAGCAAAAGATTACTTAGATTTCATTCTGATTTTCGGTCTGACAAAATTCAAGAATATAAGAAAAACAAAATTTGTACCGTTATTGGGTATGATCCATCAATGAAAATTCAAATAAGGCTAGCTGGAAAACTAAAAGTAAACCACAAAAATAAAAAAACTCTTCAAGCATGGCAAAATTCACAAGCAATATCTAAGAAATGCTACTCAGTAAAAGACGGATCTAGTTTCAAAATAAATAAGCCTGCTGAATATGATTTTCATATGAAGGATATTGCTGTAGAAAATGGATACGAAAACTTTTGTACTATTGAATTCATTTATCATTCACTTGAATTTCTATATTTACAAAGACAGGGACATAGAAGATGTAAATTCAGTTGGAATTCAAAAGGAGAAATTAATAGTTACTGGTTAGTACCTTAACCACCAACTAATTCTGACAAGAAACTATCAACATATTTTTTAATCTCTTCTGCATCAAGTTGTAGTTGAGAATCAACGTATTTAGTTGATCTAAGACCAGTCCATAAGGGATCGCCGGTAGTTCCATCATACAAAGTCATTCTTAGTATTGATCTATCTGTCTGATCATAAAAATAATCATCATAAAAAGGATCATAGAAATAAGGATTTCTTCTTCCTCTGTACCTTTTGTTCTTCTCATCAAAAGTTAAAGAAATAACAGCTTTAAAATCTGGAGTATCAAGTGATTTGACTAATCCAAGCATTTCAAAACCATCAGCAAAAGATTTTTTTAAACCTTGGCTTGTAAAAGGGCTAACCTTAACGTCTTCACTTTTGTCTGATATGACGACATTGAAGGTTTTAAAATCTCCTAGATCAAAAGTATTTAACTTTTCTACGCTAACTGGGTTTGAACTACAGCTAACAATCACTATTAAAGATAGAAGTGCTAATATTTTTTTATACATACTTTATTTATGACTTAAATTATATATATTAGTTCAATTGAAATATTTCAAGATGAATAGCTATAAACTTTTAGATAAAAAAAATAACCCTTCATTGGGTTACGAAGCAGAAAGATATTTGCTCGATGAGTACAACTCAGAACATATACATCTAAAAAATAAATCCAAAGAATTAGTCTTTATGGTTATGTTTAGGACCATTCCTGAAAATTCTTCTGGTGTTGCGCATATTCTCGAACATACAACTTTATGTGGATCTGAAAAATTTAAGGTAAGAGATCCATTCTTCATGATGTTAAGAAGATCAATGAGCACTTTTATGAATGCTTTTACTGCGAGTGACTGGACAGCCTATCCTTTTGCTACACAAAGTAAAAAAGATTTTTATAACTTATTAGATGTATATCTAGATGCGGTTTATTTTCCTTTACTAGAGGAAGAAGACTTCAAACAAGAAGGACATAGGCTTGAGTTTGCGAAATTTGATAGCAGCAGTTCAGATTTAGAATACAAGGGAGTTGTATTTAATGAAATGAAGGGCTCTATGAGCAATATCACCAACACAACATGGCAAGCACTTACAAGAAATCTTTTTCCAGATCTCACTTATAGACACAATAGCGGTGGAGAGCCAGAAGATATCACTAGCCTAACTCATGATTACTTGAAGAATTTTCACAAAAAGTTTTACCATCCCTCTAATGCAACTTATTTCACATGGGGAGACTTGGACGCTAAAGAAATACAAAACTATGTGAATGATAAGTTAGCAAAAAAATTCAAAAAAATAGATGAAAAGAAAATTGAAGTTGTAGAGAAACAAGATAGTTTTACCAAACCCGTAATAGCTTCTGAATCCTTTAACCCTGTCTCTAAAGAACAATCAGGCCATCAGAATTATTGTGCATGGGTGCTTGGGGAAAGCTTTGATATTGACCAACTTCTTGAAGCTCATCTTATTTCATTATTATTGATGGATAATTCATCTTCACCTTTATATAAAGTTCTTGAATCAAACGAATTTAGCAAGTCGCCAGCTCAAATTTTGGGGCTTGAAGATAGTATGAGGCATCTCGTTTTCATTTGTGGTGTTGAAGGAACTGAAAAGGGGGCTCAAGAAAAGTTTAGAAAATTACTTAATTCAACATTCAAAGAAGTTGTGAAGAATGGGTTTGAGGAAGATCAAGTAAACTCTGCTTTGTATCAATTGGAGCTAAGTAGACGAGAAATATCTTCTGGCTCTCTGCCTTATGGTTTACAAATTCTTTTGTCCATGGCACCAGGTTCTCTTTATAAGTCTGATCCATTAGCCCTTTCTAACGTTGACGAAGCTCTTGCCAATCTGAAAGAACGAATAAAAGATAAAAATTATCTCACAGGTCTTGTAGATAAATTCTTTATTTCAAATAACCATAAGGTTGAGTTAGAAATGGTTCCTGACGCTGATCTTATAAATAAAAAAGAGGGTGAGCTTAGAAAAATACTAGATGGACTAAAGTCTGCTATGAGCAACAAAGAAAAACTGGATATAGTTAATCAAGCTAAAAATCTCGCTGACAGACAAAATGCAATCCCTGACAAAGAGGTCTTGCCNAAACTCGAACTTAATGACGTGCCTAAAGATGTTAGCTTTCCCAAGACAAAGAAACTTACAACGTTTGGTTACTCACCAACCTTTTATGAGCAACCTACAAATGGCCTTACTTATAATTCTGTTACTAAGAATTTAAATATTGAATCACAGGAAGAGCTTAACAGTCTTATGGTTTTATCTGCTTTGCTTGGAAAAGTTGGAACTGNCGATAAAGACCATATGCAACTTCAGAAAGAAATTTCAANAATTTCTGGNGGTATTAACGTATCAAATCACTTTTTTACTGATAAAAACAATGAGCTNAAAGGCAACCTAACTCTTTCCTCAAAATTCTTGCCAAAAAATAGTGTGGAGACAACCGAACTTATCTTTGAAATTTTAAATAAAACTGATTTATCGAATGAACAGAGAATAAAAGAACTTATGTTTCAAAACTTTATGGGCTTTCAACAATCTATTGTTGAAAATGGTCATAGATTCGCAATGTTAGCTGCGAGCTCAGCACACAATAATTTAGCTTTTATTCAAGAAAACTTAGGTGGTCTCAGCGCAATCTCGAAGTTTGCTCCTTTTGTATCTAATCAGGAAGATTTATTAAAAACAGAGATGCAGAAAGTTGAAAGTTTATTTAAAAAATTTGAATCAATGAGTAGCGAATTACTCTTCATTTCAAATACAAAATTAGATAAAAAACAAATTAATCAAATAAGAGGACTGGACTTTAAAAAAGATGGAAGTGGAAGTGTNAATGTCGATTTTGTAAAAACATTCAACAAAATTGCCTTCCCAATAAACACCCAAGTTAATTTTTCAGCTATGTCTTTTGATGCNCCACATTANGATGTGAAAGAATCACCNAAATATTTAATCCTCTCTAGCTTATTGCGAAATGAATTTCTCCATAAAAGGATTCGAGAACAAGGCGGAGCATATGGTGGTGGAGCATCATATGACCCATTTTCTGGTTGTTTTAAATTTTTCTCNTATAGGGATCCTAGATTCGTAGATACTATTGAAGATTTTGAGAGTTCATTGAGTTGGGCATCTCTTGGTAGTTTTGATGAANATATGATTCTGGAAAGTAAACTTTCAGTTCTGTCAGATATTGATAAACCATCATCACCTGCTGGAGAAGCTTTTAAAGATTACCGATTAAATAGTGAAGACAAAACACAAAAAATGAGAACAGATTATAGAAATAATATTTTTAATGTTTCAAAAGAAGATCTTATTGAAGTTGCCACAAGCCTCAANTCAAAACCAAAGAGTGTTTTTTCGATAATTAATCCNAATCTTGAGAAGGTAGCGCAAAATGAAGACTTCCTTATTAAGCGAGTCTAAAAAATATCCCAAAAACTTTTCTTTTCTTTTAATGGGCAATTTTTCAACTGTCTTTGATATCTAACAGCATTATATTTAACTTTCTTTGCTACATCTTGTAACCAAGGTTTTGATTTGAAAGAACGTCTTTTGTAACCACCATACCCCTCGTGATATGCAATATATAGTTTATCCACTTCATAATTTCTGATCTGCACAGATGAGGCTTTTGACAGATACCAACCAATAAAATCTACAGAGCTATCAAAATCAGATCTATTTGCTCTATTATTGCCAGTTTCTTTTTGATATTGCTCCCATGTGCCTTCAATTGCTTGTGAGTATCCTTTTGCTGAAGTTGGCCTTTTCCAAGGTATGAAGCCTAAAACCTTCTCACGTTCTGGAGCAGCATTTGGATTAAAAGAAGATTCTTGTCTAATAATTGCCATCACTGTGCTAGGTTCTGCATTCCACCTTTGCTCAGCATTTAAAAGTGATTGTTGCCATCTTGGATTTTCTTGCAAAATATCACAAATATCATCCTGATTTGATGGTATCTTTGTTGCACAACCATAAAAAAATAAAACTATTAAAGTTAAAGCAATNCTTTTCATATTTTTAAAAATTCCTTAATTCCTTTTTGATCAATTAATTTTATTCCAAGTTCAACGGCTTTTTTATATTTTGANCCTGCATTATCACCAAAAAGTAANTAATCTGTTTTTGAACTTACACTGCTTGAAGGTNCACCACCTTTCATCTTAATGATATCTTTTAACTCTTCTCTGCTGAATTCATCAAAAGTCCCAGTTATTACAATCTTCACGCCGTCTAAATGGCTATCTTCACTCATTTCATAATCTTGTATCTTCAATTCNTCTAACAATTCATCTATTCCAACAGGGTCCTTGCTAAAAAATTGCAAAATATTATCTGCAACAACTTCACCTATACTGTCCAACTGTAGTAAATCTTCAAGGGATGATTCTCTTAATGTTTNAAAGTTTTTAAAATGACGCGCTAGCGCTGTAGCTGTAGATTCACCGACTTCAGGAATACCAAGTGAATTAATAAATGTTTCAAGTTTTGGCTTTCTCGCATTTTCNATGCTTTCAAATAAATTATCGATTGATTTTTCTCCAAAACCCTCAAGATTTTTTAGTTCATGTTCATATCTCTTNAGTTTAAANAGATCAGCAGCTTTTTTAACATATCCGAGATTTATTAAATGGATATTAATCTTGTATCCTAATCCATCAATATTCATAGCTTTTCTTGAAACAAAATGCTCAAAGTAGCCAAATAATTGTTTTTGACAAGACATGCCTGCATCACATTTCAGAAAAGGACCCTCGAGTCTTAATTTTGTCTCACAAGATGGACAATTAGATGGAACACTAATACCTTTCTCGCTGCCTGTCCTCAGTTCATCTTTGACTTTGACAATCTGNGGGATTACATCACCGGCTCGNTTNACTACGACAGTATCATTGACTAAAATTCCCAATCTANTTAATTCATCCATATTNTGTAAAGAGACATTTGAGATATTTGCTCCAGCGATCATTACGGGCTCAATAGTTGCATATGGAGTAACAATGCCTGTTCTGCCAANGGAAAATAAGACATCGTTTACCTTTGATATTTTTTCAGCTGCGGGAAATTTCCATGCAACTGCCCACCTTGGTGCTTTAGATACAAAACCTAGTTTGTTTTGTTGACTAAAATCATTGACCTTTACAACTGCTCCATCAATTTCATAATTCAATGAATCCCTTGAATCAAGAATCTTATCAACTGCTTGCGCTACATTATCTTTTTGCTCGAATTTGATTAAGTCGTTAATTGGAAATGAGTTGCTTACAAGAAAATCCATAAAATCCTCGTGGCTTTCAATGGAAAAATCATCTGAATGACCACCCAAAGCGTAGAAAAAAATATTTAAGGGCCTTTGTTTCACAATTTCAACATCTAAATTTCTAAGAGTTCCTGCTGCCGCATTTCTAGGATTTACAAAAGTTTTCAACCCTTCTNTCTCTAAATTTTTATTGATTGTCTCAAAGTCACTTAGACTAAAAAAAATCTCTCCTCTCAGCTCAATTACGTCAGGTGTATTAGATGTGATTTTTAGTGGAATCTTATTTATTGTCTTTATATTTTCAGTTACAACTTCTCCAGTTTCTCCATCGCCCCTTGTTACAGCTTTTGTCAAAATACCATTCTCATATGTTAGTGAGATGCCAATACCATCAAACTTTGGTTCAATAACATAGGTTATTTCATCTGCATTTAGCCTCTTTCTNACCCTTTCATCNAATTTTTCAAAGTCGTCATTATTGAAAACATTTGCTAGAGAAAGCATGGGTTTAAGATGTTGGTGTTTCTCAAAACCTTTTGAGGGTTTTGATCCAACGGTAGCGCTTGGTGAATCAGAAGTAGCACCGTATTCAGTTTCCAGCAGTTTTAATCTTTGATAAAGTGCGTCGTACTCTTCGTCGCTAATCTCAGGGTTATTGTCACGATGNTATAGATCGTTATGTCTTTCTATCTCAGCTTTAAGTTTTNTTATCTCATCTTCAATTGGCATATGGGCCTGCTCTTAAATCAACATCATTTGCTAAGTTTTTATAGCTTCCTATTGTTTGGTCAGAAATAGAATTAAAATTTTCNTCTAATAGTTTCATATCAAAGGTTTGTGCAATATTTCTTGCGAGCTTTAACATTTTGTCAAAAGTACTAGATACATTTCTTTGGCCTCTTAAATGTAGGACTATAGACATCATCTTAATTGGCTTGCTATCANGGAAAGTTCCTGGCTCCTCAGTATTGAGAATCCTGAAACCTTTATGGAAAGATGTGTCTGATGACTCAAAATAGCCATTTTTAAATACGAGGTCATTTGCAAATAATTTTTGTTGAAGAATCTCCAANTCTAATAATTTNCCAACATTTGCCGATAAATGGATAACAATAAATTTGCCATCGTTTTCGTCAGACAAATTTAATTCAGCTTGTTTNGGAACTCTTATTTCATTAATCTCTTCATCGTCTGATANTTCTTCTTTATCGTTTTTTGTAAACTTAAAACTTTCGCCTAAATCTTTTGAAAATTTGATTGCTCCTCTTTCTTGATAGACCCTGTAAATTTTGTAGCCCAGTATTCCTAAAAGAACAAAAATTACTAGGCCATAGATTATGTATTGATAGATCGGATTCAAGATTGTGCCATCTCCATTGCCTGTTCAACGTCAACAGATACAACTTTGGAGACACCAAGATCTCGCATTGTAACACCAAGCAGATGTGTGCTTTTTTCCATTGAGATTTTGTTGTGAGTAACAAATATAAATTGAACTTTTTCAGACATTTCATTAACTAAATTTATAAATCTAGCTGTATTCTCATCATCTAGTGGTGCATCAACCTCATCTAGGAGACAAAATGGCGCTGGATTAATTGAGAACAGTGAGAAAACCAGAGCGAGGGCTGTTAATGCTTTTTCACCTCCTGAAAGTTGAGACAACTTTGTGTTTTTCTTACCAGGCAACCTAGCCATCAAAAGCAAACCTGAATCTTCTGATTTATCTACAAGGTCAAGTTTACAGAAACCGCCACCAAAAAGTTTTGGAAACATTTCTTCAAGATGTTTGTTAACTGAATTAAGGCAATCATGAAATGATTTATTCGATTCTCTATCAATTTTTTTNATTGCTTCGTCTAGTTTACTCAGTGAAATTTCTAGCTCTTCTATTTGGCCACTCAAGACTTCTTTTCTTTGTTTCTCTGCTTCAAGAGTTTCNGGNGCAGCAAAGTTTATTGGCCCCAAGTTCATAATTCTTTTTTGGAGCTTTTCGAGATCAGAAACAATTTCATCCCTTTCACCCTCAATTACTTTTATATCTTCAAAGCTTTTTAATTTTTCCTCTTTTTCTTTGACTTCAATTTCAATGCTTCTTTTGTTTAATTCTTTTTCATTTCTTTCATGAACAATTCGATCCNTTTCTGTTTCAAGTCTTGTGATTTCTGACTCAAACTTTCTAAGCTCCTCATTCGATTTATCTTGATTTGTTTTTAGTTCAATTATTTTTAATTCTTGATTTTTTCTAAGTTCAATCAGATTGCTTAATTCACTTTTCTCTTCATCGAGCTCTGAGTTTAAATTTTTAATAGCGTCTTTAATTACTTGATTTCTTTCCTTGAATTGGGTTTTGAATGATTCTATTTTTTCTGCAGCCTCGCCACTCTCCCCTTGCCCAAATTTATACCCCTGTTGCCAAAAATTTTGGAAGGATTTATGCAATAAGGCCTGATCTTTTGTTGAAATATCACTTTCAAGCTTCTTTATTACTGATTCAGTATCTTTATTGATCTTTTCAAGTGTTTGTTCATCTATTTCATCCATGCCTGATTCAGATGAGGCTTGTTCTTTTGATAGCTCGCCCAAGTTAGAAATATTTTTTTGCTCTTCTTCAGTTAGATCAACGATTCTTTGATTAACTGTTCTTTCCTTTTCTTCAATGAGTGAAATTTTTGCGCCAGATTCAAAGAATAATCTTTGCTCATCTTCAAGTTTCTTTAAGCCTTCCATTAAGCTTGTTTTTAAAACATCTCGCTTTGCAACAAATTTCGCTCTCTCGCCATCAATCTTTTCAAGATCCTTATCGATATCATCGTTTTCCTTCTGTGAGGCATTCATAGACTTTAAAAGAGAATTTAAATCATCGGTTATGATAAATTTTTGAAATTCTTGTTCTTTTGTTCGAAGTTTTTTGTACCTAGAGGTAAGGTTTGCCTCAGCATTTAACCTTCTTATTGATCTTTTTACTTCATCTTCGAGATCTTTTAATCTCGAGATGTTCTCTGCTGTCCTTCTAATTCTTGATTCTGTTTCTCTTTTTCTTTCTTTATATTTTGATATACCCGCAGCTTCTTCAACATAACTGCGAAGTTCTTCAGGTTTTGCGCTTACTAAGCTCGAGATAATTCCTTGCTCAATGATTGCATAACTGTTTCCACCTAAACCAGTTCCGAGAAAAAGGTCTTGGACATCTCTTCTTCGAGCAACAGCATTATTTATAAAATAAGTGGATTGTCCGTCCCTACCCATTTCTCTTTTCACACTCACTTCATCGAACTTGAGATATTCTCCTCCTAAAAAATTTTCTGAATTATCAAAAGCTAACTCCACAGAACAATGACTTACAGGCTTTCTTGAATCTGAACCATTGAAGATTACATCTTGAAGACTTTCACTTCTNAANCTTTTCGGAGAAAGCTCACCTTTCACCCATTTNATGGCATCTATAATATTTGATTTACCGCAACCATTGGGCCCGACAATGCCACACATGATGCCAGGAAAATCAATTTCAATTGGGTCAACAAAACTTTTAAACCCGGCTAATTTTAAGCTTTTAAGTCTCATTTAGATTTTTTAATAGTATATGTGCTTATAAGCAATATAGATATAAGTAACACAATTAAAGGAATTATAAATAGTGAGCGATTCTTACTTGGATCTGTTTTTAAAATTACATACTCTCCATACCTATCNTCCATCAAGTTAAATATTTCTTGATCTGAATAGCCGANAATAATTAGCTCCGCGATTTCTTCTTTTAAATCCTTTGAAATTGGGGCATTAGAACTACTTATGTTGCCATATGTGCACTTTGGACATCGAATATTATCAGAAAGATATGTTAAGCGCTGAAGTTGTTCTTCATTTAAACCCTCATAAAGCTGTTCGGCTGTAAGTGAGAGCGAGAGNATNAATAATAATCTAAAAGTATTTTGCAAATTTTTCATTCCAAACATCAATATTAACTTCACCAATTCTGTGACTAACTATTTCACCATCAATTATTAAAAACGTTTCGGGAGCACCAGTAACTCCTAATTTAAGTGAAAAATCACCCGATAAGTCATAAATTGATAATACATAAGGATCACCATTTTTTTCTANATAATTTTGGGCATTATTTATTTGATCTTTGTAATTTATGCCCACTAATTTTACGTCTTTAGTGGCTGTTATAGATTTTAAAAAAGGATGTTCAACAAGACAGGTAATGCACCAACTTGCCCATACATTNAGTAAGACTTTTCCATCAGTGAGAAATTCTTTTTCAATTTTTTTTCCTTCTAAATCATAAATTTCTTTACCTATTGCAAGCTGCTTGCCTTCTTGAGTTTTGATGAGTTCCAGTTGAGCTGATTTTTGATTAAGTGAATANGAAAAAANACCTAACATTGTTATTAAAAGAACAAGCACTACGACTGTAAAAAACCTAGTAACCATATCTTCTTATTGTTCCATAAAGCATTGAGAAAAGTAANAAGAAAGACGAGGCCCAAATCATCATAATGCCATAGTTAATTGAGTATCTAATAGACCACGATCCGTCCTGAAACCTATCTCCNAAGACTATGTGATAATCTTTTGTTGGAAANGACGCTATGCCTGTTTCAGAAGTAATAATTCCACCAATTTTNTATACTCTTTTTTCAGAAATTACATCAGCCTGAAAGTTTTTATCTTTTACATAGAAATTCGCCACTACNGTATCAAAGTTTTCNTTGCCTAGTATTTCAATTGACTTAAATTCAAGTGATGAGTCAGCGAATTCTGTTGATTGGCCTGGCTTTAATTTTAGATCGACAGATTCTGAATATTGATGATTAAATAAGACAGCAAAAGTTAAAAGCACAACTGAAAAATGTCCAAGAATTTTGTGCATAATTGCAACTTCTTTCGTNTTAAAAAACTCTGCTATTGCTCTTAGGAGCATAATTACAAGTGCAACTAATACGAAAATTAAACTAAAGCTGATAGGGCTAAAATCTAGAAATTCCAAAGCTATGATTCCAGCTGTTATAGCAATTGCTGATGTGAAGAAAACATTTCTGTGCTCTCTCAATAAAGACGGAAATTGCTCAACACTGAATAAACAAATTAGGATTAAGACCAGAGGGGTAATAAGTTGAGAGAAATAATCCGGTCCNATGCTTAACTTTTGACCGTAAAAAACTTCTGTCGCAATAGGATATAAGGTNCCAAGGAAAACTATNAATAAAATTACCNGCAAAACAAGNTTATTGAGAACTAANAGGTATTGTTTCGACAGAAATTTAGGCCAATCGCTTTGNAAAAAAACACTTCTTGAAAAAAATAATGCNATTGAGGCAAANGAAAANAGAGCAAAAAGACTAAGAAGGAATACTCCTCTTGATGGATCAGAGGCAAACGAATGAACACTATTAAGAATCCCTGATCTCACTATAAATGATCCTAAAATTGATAAAAGAAAAACGCTTATTCCAAGAAATACCATCCAGGAAAGCAAAATTTTATTTCGACTAAATACCAATGAGTGAGTAAAAGCTGTTCCTGCTAGCCATGGCAATAATGCTACATTTTCAACAGGATCCCAAAACCAATAACCACCCCAGCCTAATTCGTAGTAAGCCCAGATTGAACCCAAGAGTATGCCTAAAGTGAGAGTGAACCAAGATATGCCTGCCCAAAGCTTTAGATTTTTAAATAAAGCTTGCTCAAAACCTTTGAACATACCGGCAATGACAAGGCTAAATGTAATTGCATAAAAAACATAGCCTGAAAATAATACAGGAGGATGAATTACAAGAAGTGGGTCTTGTAATAATGGATTTAAATCTGTGCCATTTTTTGGCATTACATCAAATGTTAAAAAAGGATTAGATGTAAAGATTAGGAAGATTAAATAGAANAAAGTTATAAAAGCTATGGTTGCATTTGAAAGTGGCAACCATTTCTTTTCCCAGAAAAAAAAGTTATTGAACGCCATGCTCAATGTCATTATCAATATCATCAATAGGAATGAACCCTCATGAGCAGACCAAAAAGCTGAGAATTTATAAAAAGTTGGCAAAAATTTATTTGAATTCTCAAATACATAAACAAATGAGAAGTTATCTGTGAGAAATTGGTATGAAAGATATNAGCAACATATCAATAAAACTGCACACATCGCATAGACAAGCTTATTACTTAAGCTTAGATAGTTTTTTTTCAGAGAGAGAAAAAAAATTAGAGCACTCAACAGAGCTGAAAAAGAGAGGACAATATTTCCGAAGAAATCTGGTTGTATGTTAATTTTCCACCTCAATCTTTACTGGCATGTAACTTTCATCATGTTTAGCTAGAATTTCATAAGCCATAAATTCGTTAGAGCTCTTATCTAAATAGCCTGATGCAACAACACCACTGTTTTCTTTGAATAGATTAGGCAATATTCCTGTATACCTGACCACAATTTCATTCTGAAAATCTGTTACAACGAACTGAATTTCCAGTGACTCAAGTTTTTCAAGACTATTTTCCTTCACCATCCCGCCGAGCCTAAAATCCTGACTAATATCGTATTCTCCTGTCATAATTTGTGAGGGCGTAAGATACAAATCTATATTTTCTTGCAGAGCTCNTAAAATAAAAAAGGTAATGAGTCCTACGGACAAAATGAATGTTGAAATTAAATATATTTTGTTAAGCCTATTTGTTCTAATCATCAAAATCTTCCTGACAATTTTGTAGTTTATTTCTATATCTTATATATGAACTAAGACATAAAACTAAAACAAAAAAAATTGACAGAAAAAACGTCATAATTACAGTTTCTATGCTATCCATTTATGACCTCTCTAATCATTGACGTTTTACCAGTTCTATTGAGAATCTCATACTGTATATTTCGAGCAAAAATATTGTAAGAAATAAATAATAATGCCACTAGCATAAATGGAAGTCCTAAAATCATTTCAGCGTCTATTGCACTCCCTGATGCAGTGATACTGGCGTTTTGATGAAGAGTATTCCACCAATTTACTGAAAATTTAATTATGGGTATATTCACAGCACCGATTATAGAGACAATGCTTATGATTTGGTCTGTTGTCTGAATTGAACTAAAGGAAGATCTTAAAGCCAGTAATCCGACATATTGAATAAATAATATAAATGTTGAAGTTATCCTCGCATCCCATACCCAATAAGTTCCCCAAGTAGGTTTTCCCCAAATTGAGCCTGAAATTAGCACAATAGCTGTGTAAACCAGACCAATACTTATGGCTGAATTCAAAAAAATTGCAGATGCTTTTGTGCGCCAAACCAAAAATATAAACCCATTTACAGCTAAGAATAGATAAATTAGTTCTGAAAGAATCGCTGATGGCACATGAATAAATAAGATTCTGTAAATTTCTTGTTGTTCAGCATCAGCTGGCAAAACAAAAAGCACGTAGTATGTTGCTGCAACAAATCCTATCAGACCTATTACTAGTGATGGAAAGGCAGTTTTACTTACAAAACTGTATACCTTGTTCAGCAGGAAATATTTAGCTATGTATTTGTACATTATTTACTCTGTATTCTTAAAATGTGTAAGATCGCGTAGTTAACAAATGTTGCAGAAAAAACAAAATATGCCATTAAGAAATTGAGATTTGGCTCCAACAAAACATCTACAAAAATCTCTTTAACTAGGATAATAAATGGTATTAAAAGCGGAATAATCAACAATGCATTGAGGGAGTTGTTTCTTCTCAAAGAAATTGCACTTCCTAAATTAAAAAAGAAATAGAGAGTACTTAACATTACAAGATATGCAAAAGTAAATTCTAATGCTGGTCCCTCGCTAAAACCGTTTATTAGAAAAGCTATGGCAGTCATTGGTAGATAAACTAAGCTAAGGTTCGAGATATATTTGGCAAATAAATATGATACTAAGCTCCTTCCCTCACATATTCTTTGTTCTATATAGCCATTTTGATAATCCTCTTTGAAAGTGCTCTCTGAAATAATAAAAACCGTTATAAATGAGGCAATAAAAGAGCTAGCATAGTTGAGGTATTGGTCAAAATCTAAGATTAGAAATATCAAAAAAATTATTCCAAAAACTGATAATGGTAAGTAGATATTCTTTGGAATTAAAAAAATTAATGAAAACTCTCTAAGCAAATCTTTTTTCATTGATCCTCCAAAATGATCTTTTCGCTCTGTTCTATTGGTTCTTGATGATTAGCAATTACGATGCAACCACCATTAGACAGGTGTCCAGTGAAGATTTCTTTCAGAATACTTATTGATTTTGCATCTAGACCAGCAAAGGGTTCATCTAGTATCCAGATTTTTCTATTTGAATTGATTACTCTAATCAGTGCTGCTTTTCTTTTTTCTCCAAAAGATAAATTGAAATATTTTTGATTTTTAAGCTTTAACAGCCCAAATTTTCTAAATAATTCATCGGTTGTTGATAAACCAAGAATTTTAAAATTTTCCCGTAAACTTATCTCTTCAACAAATCCGTTTTTATGTCCCAGATAAAGCACTTCGTCCTGAGCTTCTTCTGAAAAATCAACACTTTTTGAAGCAATTAAACCTGAAATAATTTTTAAAAGAGTTGATTTTCCTGAGCCATTAGGGCCTCTAACCTCATAGATTTTAGTTGCATCAATATTTTTAGAAAAATCATTGAATAGTTGTCTGCCATCAATTTCATAATCTAAGTTTTGTATCTTAAATAGGTTCATGATTTTGTTTATGAAGATTCTTTTGTATAAATACCAAATGAACTTTGATCATATGATATTATTTTACCAGTAGAAATCTATCAAAAGGAGTTTTAATGAGGGTTCTTATTTTATTTTTATTTTCAATTTTTGCATTCTCTGAAGATTATTATCCGGGCGCAGACTGGCAATCAATCGAAGCTGTTGAAGTGGGTCTTGATGAAGAAAAAATTGAAAGATTATTTGAGTTGTCTTTTGAAGATGATTCAACAATGAGCGCAGTGTTAATTAGAGATGGATATATCGTTAAAGAACAATATGCAGAAGGTTTTGATAAGAATTCATTTGGTACTTCGTGGTCAACAGCTAAAAGTTTTTATGCTGCTCTTGTAGGAATTTCTCTTGATAGAGGTGAAATTGATAGTTTAGATGATCCAGTTAGTAAATATGTAAGCTCTTATAGAACAGATGAAAAACAAAACATAACAATTAGACAAATTCTTAACATGACAAGTGGATTAGAATTCCCCGAGCATGAACACGAAATGATGTTTTTTGAGTCTGATCACTTGAAGTATGCGGAAAATGTTGGTGTAGAGAATCCTCCTGGTGAGGTTTTTCAATATAACAATGTTAATTCCATGATGATTGGGGAAATCCTCAAAGGGGCAACCGGCAAAACAGCGAAAACACTGATAGAGGAGAGAATTTTTAGCCAAATAGGCTTAACTGATTATACTGCGTGGGAGGATGAAGCTGGCAATACTATGACCTATTGTTGTCTAGATATGTCAGCCAGAGATTACTCTAAATTTGGCTTGCTGTTTTCAAGGGATGGCAAGTGGGGAGACAAACAAATAATTTCAAAAAATTATGTAGATGAATCTTTACAACTTTATTGGGGCAAAACACCAGATATGGGATGGAGCCACAGTGATACTAGAGGGTATAGCTTGCAATGGTGGATATCAAAATACGATGATGATGCAAAAATTTACAATACCAGCGGAAAGTTTGGACAATTTGTATTCATTGATAAAGAAAGAGACATCATTTTCACAAGAATAACTAAGTACTATCCTGGCCCAGGTGATGTTCAGCAGTGGGGTGCACTTGGCTACTTGAGATTCCTCGGTAGCGTAAATAGAGCAATTGCTGTTTCAAGATTCTTGATGGCTATAGGTCTAATAAGTCTTGACGATGGAAGCGTAAGAACTCCATATACCAACGAAGATGGAGAATCCAGGGAGTTTTATCAAAACTATGTAAAAATAGTTGACTCCATAGCAGATCTAGAACTTGATGATTAAGAAAAACCTGGCTTTTTTAGCACTTTTTGCATTAAGTATTGAAGCCAGTGAGTTAAATAATAAAAACCTACAAGAATTAGAAGCATTAATGAAAGCTGATCCTGCAACACAGGGTTTCATTGTTTCACACAACAACCAAGTAGTCTCAGAATATTACGCAGAAGGTTATTCAAAAGATGATCTTGGCACTACTTGGTCAATTGCAAAAACATTTTATGCTGCGTTAATTGGTGTTGCTATCGAACAAGGTTTAGATGTTAATCTCGACATGACTTTATCGAGTTTTATTCCAGAATTTTCTAATGATGAAAGGGGCAAAATTACACTTGAGAACCTTCTGGCAATGAAATCAGGACTAAAAATTACTGAGCATGAAAATCAAGAAATGTTTTTTTCATTAAACAATTTGGAGTTTGCTCTGAATGTTGACTTAGAAAAGCCTCAAGGGCAGGAATATGAATATAACAATGTTAATACCATGCTGTTGAATCCAATAATTAAAAAGATATTTGGAAAGGAAGTGCACGAAGTATTAGTAGACGAAATATTTTCACCTCTAGGTATTGAAGACTATGGATTGTGGGAGGATACCAGTGGGAATGATATGACTTATTACGGCATTGATTTAAAACCAAATGATTTGCTCAAATTTGGTCAGTTGATAAATAATTCTGGAGAATGGCAAGGNACTCAAATCATCAANAGGAATTTCTTAAATNNTTCAATAAAGCCAATTTCAGAAGGAACAGGNGAATGGTTCGGGCTACATTGGTCTGTCAGAAAGTTTAATCAGCAAAAGAGTCTTGTAGGTTTAGAAGTTACCGATGGAGAAATACTTTTTGTTGTTCCTGAAAAAGATTTAGTCGTAGTTCGATTGACTAAATACTTNCATGATGCTTCCAAAGGCTATCAGATTAATTTTGGACCATTGGCCTATATCTTATGGATGCCTTATTCCTGGGTCAGATACATCACTGAGTTGTTAGCTCCCGCTCCTGCAGAGCCCGGAGCAGAAATTGTTGATGATCCAAATTTAAATATACCTAATACCCAAGCTCAAGGAATTTCTATTTATCACTGTCCTTTTACCAGCCCCGATAAATGTGAGGGTGTTACCAAAATTCAGGATTTAATTTTTGATCTTGTTGATTAGTCCCAGCTGAGAACAACTTTTCCTGCTTTTCCAGAATTTAATAATTCAAAAGCTTGTTCAAAATCTGTGTAATGGAATTTATGTGTGATTACCTTTTCAATATCTAAACCTGATTTNAGCAAGGCCATGCCCTTNTACCAAGTTTCAAAAATTTCACGACCATANATTGCTTTAAGGTTCAATGCTTTGAAAATAACTTTCGATAGATCAAGCTTAATTACATCAGCTGGTAAGCCAAGTAATGCTACATTCCCACCCATTATCATAGAATCAATCATTTGATCGATAGCTTGTTCTGAGCCTGACATTTCAAGACCAACATCAAAACCCTCTTTTAAACCCATATCACGCATTTTATTTTTAATATCCTCTTTAGTAGGATTAAGCACTTCAACTTGGCAAACTTTTTGTGCCAGTTCTAATCTTCCATCGTTAATATCAGTCAATAAAACTTTTCTTGCGCCCACAAATTTTGCTATTGCTGCAGACATAATACCGATAGGGCCTGCTCCAGTTACAAGAACATCTTCACCCACAAGATCAAAGGAAAGTGATGCATGAATTGCATTCCCAAATGGATCTAAGATTGAACCTATNTCATCTGAAATTTCATCAGGCAAATGCACAACATTTTTAGCTGGNACTGATACATATTNTGCAAATGCACCATCTCTATCAACTCCAATATTTATTGTGTCTGGATCAAGATGAGCTTTTCCAGCCTTAGAATTTCTACTATTTGAGCCAGTAATATGAGCTTCTGCAGAGACTCTATCCCCAACTTTAAAATTCTTAACGTTCACGCCTATTTCAAAAACCTCACCCATAAATTCATGGCCTACTGTCATTGGAGGCTTAATAGTTGCACTAGCCCATTTATCCCAGTTCCAAATATGTAGGTCGGTACCACAAATTGCTGTTTTCTTGACCTTTATTAGGATGTCATCATCAGAAATACTTGGCACATCTTTATCTANNAGCACCATACCTACTTCACTTCTTTGTTTTACTATTGCTTTCATATAACTCTCAAGTTCTTTCCAACCTTCTCAAAAATTTCTATGGCATTATCTAATTGCTCTNTTGTNTGTTCACTATTTATTTGNAATCTTATCCTGGCCTCCCCTTTTGGCACTACAGGAAANAAGAACCCTACTGCGTAAAGTCCATGTTCTAATAANTCTCGTGACATATTTTGAGCAATTCCAGCATCCCCAAGCATAACTGGTGTAATTGAGTGGCCATCTCCTTTTAAAGTAAAGCCAAGATTAATCATTTTTTCTCTGAAGTAATCGGTATTTTCTTTGATTCGTGCTCTTCTTTCAGGCTCTCTTTCAATAATTTCTAATGCTTTTAAAGTAGCTTTCACAATTGATGGTGATAGAGCATTAGAAAATAAATATGGTCTTGATCGTTGCTTTAAAAGTTGAACAACATTTTCTTTTGCACAAATAAAACCTCCTGAAGCACCCCCCAAGGCTTTCCCTAGAGTGCCAGTTAAGATATCAACTTTATTTGTGAGATTAAAATGATCAGCTGTTCCTTTTCCATTTGGACCAACAAAGCCAGTTGCATGACAATCATCTACCATTAAGAGCGCATCATACTTTTCAGCAAGCGAAACAATCTTATCAAGTTTGGCATAAGTTCCATCCATCGAAAAAACTCCGTCAGTCGCGATAATTTTGTGTCGTGCTCCATCTTTAGTCGCCATCTGCAAACATTTTTCTAAGTCTTCCATATTGCTATGTTCGTATCTAAATCTTTTAGCTTTACAAAGTCTTATGCCGTCAATGATTGATGCATGATTGAGAGAGTCACTTATAATGGCATCCTCTNNAGTAAAAAGTGGTTCAAACAGACCACCATTTGCATCAAAACAAGCCACNTATAAAANGCAANCTTCATAACCTANNAATGAACTTAGCTTNTTTTCAAGTTGGCGATGCAAATCATTAGTTCCACATATGAATCTTACTGANGCCATACCAAAGCCATCTTGATCAATTGATTCAGCTGCAGCATTCTTAACTTCCTGATTGTTTGCTAAACCAAGATAATCGTTTGCACAAAAATTCATAACTTTTTGACCATTCTTTAGTGTTATCGAAGTTTGCTGAGGTGTTGTGATGAGTCTTTCGTCTTTGAAAAGGTTATCTTCAGTAATTTTCTTTACTTCAGAATCTATTAGATTGTAGAAACTTTCACTCACAATAAGATTATAATAGAATCCAAATTATCTTATGCATAAAAGAACAAAAATTATTGCAACAATAGGTCCTGCTTCGAAGTCCGAAGCCATAATTCATAAACTCTATCAAAATGGCATGAATGTGGTGCGTGTAAATATGTCACATGCGTCCACCAACGATTTGATAGATATTTCTAAAATAGTTTCAAAATTAAATAAAAAAGTTTCTTCTTCAATTGGTTTAATGCTTGATACGCAAGGACCTGAAATTAGGACTTCAAATTTTACAGAAAATATCATTTTGAAAACAGGGGACTTAATAGAGGTTTGTAGTGTTCATAAAAAATCTAAAAACAAACAACTCCTTGTTGAAAATTTGAGCTATGTAAAAGGTTTAAAAGTAGGAGGAAAGATTTCTCTGGATAATGGGCAAATAGATCTGAAAATAAAAAAATTCTCAAAGGAAAGAATTCTGTGCTCAGTGGTTGATTCCGGAGAAATTACTGGAAAAAAACATGTAAATTTTCCGGGTGCTAAACTAAGATTACCTACACTCACCCTCAAAGATAAACGTGACATAAAAAAAGGTCTGGAATTAGGCATTGACTTTATTGCTTTATCTTTCGCAAGAACTGTCAAGGATGTAAAGGAGCTTAATAGTTTTATAGAAAAATCAAAAAATAAACCTGAGGTCTTTGCAAAAATTGAAGAACAACAGGGAATGGACAATATTGAGGGAATTTCAAAAAATTGTGATGGTCTGCTTGTTGCTCGAGGTGATTTAGGCATTGAAACTGATATGACTAATCTTCCCTACCTGCAAAGAAAAATGGTTAAAGTTGCTTTACAGAATGGAAAAAAATCCATAGTAGCTACACAACTTTTAGAATCAATGATCAATAATCCGCATCCTACTAGAGCTGAAGTTTCTGATGTTGCAAATGCGGTATATGAAGGGGTAGATGCTCTAATGTTGTCAGCAGAAACTACCGTCGGTAAATACCCAGTTAAATGTGTGAAGTATTTACATGATATTGCGAAGAATGCTGAGAGGTCTGAGACCCTGCATTTTGAAAATAATATTAAACACATCAGCGATTGGCATACTCTTGCATCCACTTCAGTAAAACTCTCAAAAAGAGTGAAAGCAGATGCAATAGTTGTCCTAACTAGAAGTGGTTTTACAGCAAATCTGATATCTTTAGCTCGACCACGTGTCCCGGTTTATGCTTTTACCAACAATAAAGAGACACAAAATAAACTCTCAGTTGCTTCTTCTCTTGAAAATATATTCTTAAATTTTAAGAAAGATCATGAAAAAACCATCAGCGAAGCATTCAATATTTTGAAAAATTCATTCAATTTAAGGGGGAATAAAAAATTTATAGTAATTTCTGGTGTTTTCTCTGATGAATATGCTGATGCAATACAAATTAGATTCTTAAAATAATGTTATTTAACAATCTGTCTTCCGAAAGCCCATTTGAAATTTTTCAAGACTACTATACAAGAGCTGAAGATTCAGGTGACAAGTTTGCTGAAGCTGGATGCATAAGTTCAGTTGATTCTGAGCTTCAACCTCATTCTAGATTTGTGAACTTCAAATATTTCTTTGAAGATAGTTTAATTTTCTTTTCAAATTATGAGAGTCATAAAGCGGAGCAATTCAATTCGAATAAAAAGGTTTGTGTAAATTTTTGGTGGCCAAGTATTGAAGTCCAAGTAAGGGTAGAAGGAAGCATCGAAAAATGTGAAGAGATATTTTCTGATAAGCATTTTGCTGGCAGAGACCCTAGTAAAAATGTTGCAGCTTTGGTCTCTGAGCAATCAAAAGAGATCGATTCATATGAACTTTTAAAACAAAAGTATGAGGTAATGAAAGAGAAGGTGGAAAACGGTGAATTTAATCAATATCGACCAGAAAAATGGGGTGGTTATCAAATCAAAGCAGCCTACTTTGAATTTTGGGAAGCAAATGATGATAGGTTGAATTACAGAGAGTGCTACAGAAAGGAAGATTCAATTTGGAATAAGTTCTTTCTTCAATCTTGAGCATATTCTAAAT
>NYSP01000010.1 GCA_002683115.1 Gammaproteobacteria bacterium | reverse complement strand
GTCATCGTCAACATCTTCCTCTGAGTTAGAGACTACAGAAGGAGTAGGGGTACTGGCTTTCTTGGCAGAAGCCACTAGAGAAGCGATGAGATCGTCACCGACTGATGCGGCAATAACCTTTTTCTCTTTCTTAGGGCGACCCCTCTTCTTAGGCTTGGAATCACCGCTTTCAGAGTCGGTGTCAGAAGCTGAGGCATCCTTCTTAGGGCGACCCCTACGCGATGAACGCTCTACGAAATGCTCTTCTGGAATAGTAAGACCGAATTTAAGGGCTTCAGCTTCAGCTGCCTCACGTGTGATATTGAGCTTGCTCATCACATTAGCGAAAGGAAGTGTCTGCTTATGAGCCTTAGGATCACGGTACTCCAAGAGTTCACAGGCCATGCGATCAGCTACGCATCCGTAGGTAGGCTTACCGCTAGCATTCTTGTCGCACTGCTTCTGGCAGGTTTTGCAATAGTCTCCACCTGCTAGACGCTCCATAGTGCATTGACTGTGAAGACCGTGGTTAAGGCGAAGCCCTAGACACCATCCATCAACAGCTTGACCACAGAATGGGAGTGGGAAAGCAGGTACCTCACGCTTAGGTTTAGGTTCAGCCTTGGCCTTGGTAGCCCTGACCTTACCCTCACCCTTAACACGGTTGGCTGATTTCTTGACCTTAACCTCAGAGATCTGACAGATGCCCATAGCTTCCTTGGCATCAAAACCGTACTTGTCGGCTAGAGCATGAATCACGGCGATGGAGAAGTCGGTGGCAGACTGAGCTGCTGCTTTCTCAAAAGCACGAGACATAAAGACAGTTGGGTTAAATTGAGTAGACATGTTTGTTTGCGAGTTTGTTTGAGTGTAGTTTGTAAACTTGATTTGATTGTTTTGATGCTTACTACCCAAATGAAAAAATCCATTTCAATTTTTTGCAAAACTTACTACTATTTCATCTAACTAAAAAAAACCGTTCATAAATATGTGATCTTGAAAGGGTTACTACCCTTTTGCACTATATAAACTAGTATTTCTTTATATAGTACTAACTCAGAAATCGGTAGGATAATGAGAAACCGGTAATAATAAATATCCTATATGTAAATGGGTCTATACCCTTTTAAAAAAACATATTTCAATTTTTTTTCTAATACTTAATCTCTGTCTAACCTCTCAAAAACCTCTGTCTAACTGGGGGACACCCCCATACCCCCCAACAACATATTTACCTTCTTCAACCCACCACAATACCTCACTAATACACGCCCTGACCTATTTAACAATCTACACCCTAATTCTCGCTTTAATTCTAATAAAGTTTCTCTATCTTGAGATTCTATTAAAATTAGTATACACTTCAATTCATCTTTCTTCTTATCTAATTTCTTTAATATAACTTTAACTATTCTAGTTCTTTCTACTTCCTCAGGTGTTGGTTTTTCTAGTATCCTATTATAAAGTTTGTTACCCATTTAATATTAAATCACATTATATTTTTCTTTAAACCCCTTTTAAAACTAATCATTTTTTTTAGATCTTTAATTAAAGCACTGCTATCTTTAAAAAATTGAAATACTTTTTTTTTGACTAACACAATGTATACAAACAACACACACAAACGAAATCAATTTCAACACATCAACTTCAAATATGCTTACATACTACCAAGTACGCGAACTTGCTTACAAGATAGTGGCTATATGTGACGGTATTCAGCTACGAGCTGGACCATACCATAAGGAAGGNTTNTATCAAACTCTCCTTATTCATGAGCTTAACAANTTAGGCTTACAGACNACTAGAGAGCGTGTNTTCAACATGATCTTTAAGGACTCTGATGGCAATGACATNTTCGTTGGNGATAACCAGTCNCTACGAACNGATATTGAGNTNCCNACCCTTAATGGTATCCTGGAACTNAAGGCNTCNAANAANAGCACCAAGGATGAGAACATTTGGCAGTTAAGGAACTACCTAGATCAGCGTGGAGATATGAACTGGGGNATTGTAATTAACTTCATCAGTAAGTTTGGTGCTCGTACTAGTCCTAAAGTACAATGCGATATCGTATTCCCTGTTAATCAGGAAATATTTGATAGGGAGGTTGAAGCTGCTAGAGTANGAGTAGAAAGTGGNGAATCACCTGAAATANCCANTATTAATACNGGGTGCTGTGGAGANGATTACAACGAAGGTATGATTCGTGGAGTACAGATTACTAGAATATGGACAGAGACCCTATATAGTGAAGGCTATCCTAGCGACAACGACCTAGTATTTGACTATGACAACGCTATCACCTACAATGGCGTATCTTATCCAGGTCAAGGTGAAGCCAAACTAGCTCCTACTACGGTAGAAAATCATGATGTTAGTACACCTATCAAAATTGATACTCAAATAAGTATTCCAAAAAAGGTCAGAAAGAAGCGTAAGAAGAAGTCTAAGACCGGTAGCGGTAGTGACTCTTCTAGCTCAGAAAATGACTCAGACTAATGCTAACAGGCACACAATAAAGAAATCAATTCTTTCCCTTTCAAAGGTTTTTTTGTTTAAAAGTCAATTTATAAAGTGAATTTTTAGTTGTAATGCTAATTGATTTTAATAAGAAAAAATTGAAATACTTTCTTAAAATAATTGATAAGTATTCCCAAGTACGTCACATTTAATCAATTAAAACCTATTTGACAATGCAAGAAGCACAACAACTCTTCAATGAAAAAATTGCTAACGGTACTATGACTAAGGAAGAACTAGAGAACACTCCTACTTGCTTACGCCATTTTGATGAAGCCGAAGATGCTATCCTTAACGCAGATCAAAATGATTTTCAATTATTTAATGATGAGCCAGGTGTTTTATATAATAATGAAATACATGACTTTATAAAAATTAAAAAGAAGAATGTATCATCTTTACCATTACAATCGTTTAAACCACGTTCACATGAAGAAATTTATGGTGATAAAGTTCCACCAATGTCTAGACAAGAAAAAATGGAAATTTGGGAAAGGTTTTGGGCGGAAAAGGGGCTAAAATTCTCATCACATGATTTAATATTTGAAAAAAATTGGGGAGATATGGCAATGGATGAAGATGAAGAAAGTGAAGTAAGTGATGATGAAGAAGAGAACAATGACAGCTGGTGTACTTTAATGTAGATTTAATTAGCATTACCATATAATTAGTTAACAAATTTAAACTGTTTATTGTAGATTAGTAAGTACTTATTTAATAAAGAAATTATTCTTTCCCTTTTAAAGGTTTTTTTTTATTTAAATAATGTATAATGAAATCAACAAAACAAATAGAATTGGGTTATGGTGTTCCGGATGGACTATACGTTCCAAAAGTAGCACAATCTAATGTTAATTGTACTATTAATAAACCATATATCATATATCAAAAAGATTTTGATTTTTTTAAAAGTAATATCAGAAAATGGTGTACAAAAATAAATAGTTCTATGTCACATGTTTACAAACATGCTGATTTAGTAATAGGTAATGGTTCAACACATATTTACACTGTTTTAATTAGAGGTTTATACAATTTACTAAAACGCCCTATTAGACTCTTCCTTGAACAACCATACTGGTTTGTCGCTCAAGTTTTAAAGAAAGAAGATCCTCAAATTAAATATATAACAGATCCTAATGCCGATATAGATTTAGAGATTAGATGTACTCCTAATAATCCAGATGGAACTGAATACATAGAACCTAGAACTAATGCTAAGTATCTATTATATGATTTTGCATATAATATGACTATATACACGGATAAACCTGTTACAATTAATCAAAAAAAGAACAAAACATACATATATACAGGAACAGTATCTAAAATAGGCGTACCTTCTAGTCGTTTCGGATGGGGTTTCGTAGACGGTCCACACTCTTCTGAATTAGCAAAATTTATGCAAACAGAAGTAATTATCACTGTTGGTGGTGGTAATGTAGCATGGTATTCTGCAAATAACTATTTAAATTATCTATTGAATAATGAAAAGCATTTTAAAAAACTTATGTCTACTAATAACAAAATATTAAATAATAATAAAAAAATTATGATGAAAGCTCTTGAGCCATATAAATTTATTTCTATAGAAAAACCATCAGATCATAAAGGAGGATATTTATGGGTAAAAACCTCAAAAAACTCCAATCTAGCTAATTGGTTTTTAAATAAATTTAATGTAGTAGTTAAAAATGGAAAATCATTTGGTGCCAATCAACAATTAGTAAGAATAAATATGATGGCAAAAACTTCTGATATAAGAGAAGTAGCTAGAAGAATGAGAAAAAAATTTACAATTAAAAAGAAAATCAAGTTTAACAAAACTAGAAAATCTAAATAAATTAATTATCATCACCTTCAATTTGCAATAACTCTTGTTCTAGTTGTTTTAACTTTTTTATTTTTTTCTTTTTCTTTTTACTTTCTTTATCATCAAAATTAAGAAGAGTACGAAAAGATCCGGTATTTTTATGAGAAATATCTTTAAAATCTTTAAATAAATCAAAAGCGTATCTTCTAGTATCACGATTCTCCATAATCTGTTTAATAGTGTATGTCATAGCCTCATCACTTATCTTATTATTAAATCTACTAGTATATTCATAGTCTATAGTAGTATATAATTTCATATAAAAAATCATACATTGTATGTCACTCCAATCTTTAAGATATTCATCATAAAATTTAAGGAATTCCACATTCTTCATTAAGCTACATAGATCACTGAAAAATTTATTTTCACTTAATATTTTACCACCTTTTCTCTCAATTTCCACTAGTGACTCGNCTTGTTTTACAACTAATTGATCCATTTAATTAATTATAATCATACTTTTAAACTANTTAATAAAAGTACTAATTTCTTTATTAACTAGGTAAATAATTGAANTAAATATACANNATAGTANAAATTNAAAACAAGATAATGTGGGGTCTAAGATTCTTTGACGTGTCTTTAAGAGATGGATTACAATCCATNAAACNNATTTACAANTTTTCNGANAAAAANGANTTNCTTCATAAGATAATTAATAAATATAATCCNGAAAGTATAGAAGTNGGTTCTATTGTTAGTACGAAAGTATTNCCNCAGATGCATGANTCGTTNAAATTATATGAATANTGTAGGNAATTACANTTAAATAATTGTTATCTTCTTACACCTAACTTGAAGTCTGTAAAAAAAGGGTTGTATCATAATGTAAATAATTTCTCACTAATTACCTCAGTATCTGATGAATTTCAAAAGAAAAATGTTAATAAATCATTGGATGAAACAAAATTAGAGTTAACTAAGATATATGATGAACTCCAAAAATCACAAGTAGATAACATTAAATTATATATATCATGTGTGAGAGAATGTCCAATAAGTGGACAAATAGATCTTAATTTTATAATTGATGAGATTGAATACTACTTTAACAAATATGAAGATATAAATGAATTATGTTTATCTGATACATGTGGTACGCTAACATTTACTGACTTCAAGATTATTATAGATAGATTATCTATGTTTTACAATACTAGTATGATAGAAAAATTATCATTACATCTTCATAAAAATAAAGATGAGTTTCATACTCATAATATACTTCATTATGCGTATTTATCAGGTATACAGAAATTTGATGTAACATGTTTGGATAGTGGTGGTTGTTCTGTTACTATGAATACAAATTCTATGAATAATAATTTACATTATGTTGATTATGAAAATATACTACTTAATATTTAATATTCAACTAGTATATATGAAAAAACAACCTACAATTAAAGATAGTACTGGATATCTTGATAGAATTATTTCTAATTTTATTATGCCAACACTACCATTATGGCATAGCATAGGTGTTACACCTAATATATTAACTACATTTGGTTTAATATCTAGTATATTGTCACTAATATTTTTTTATACATATAAAACTGTATACTCAGTTATATTTTTTATATTTAGATGGTATTTTGATTATGCAGATGGTATGTTAGCTAGAAAATATAAACAAACTAGCAAGTTTGGCGACTGGTACGATCATGTAACTGATTGGTTATTCTTTATAGGATATGTAATAGTATTATATAGTAGATCAACTAACAAACTACTACATATGTTTGTTTTATCTATTGCTATGGTTTTATTTTCTATACAATTCGGTTGTATGGAAAAAGCTAATTATAAATACTATAAAGAAGAAAGTAGTATTAGTAGACTAAGACACTTATGTATAAAAAATGATTTTTTCTTATTAACTGACAATAGTGTATTATACTTAGTTATGATCTATTTACTTTGTAATGTATAACTATATAATTACAGAAAATTGATTTACTTATTAAGTTATTTATATTAAGTAACCTAATAATGACAACGCATTGTGAAACTTGTAACCAATCGCTACAAGATTTGTGGCATAAACAAAATGAGGCTTTATCAGCCATTATAGAAGTATGTGACAAAAAATTAATATCTGCCAATATTGATATTACTAATAAAATAGCCACATATATTGAAAAATGTGGGTATCACGATGTCTACTCAAAACGTAAGGTTAGAATACCATATCCTGAAGCAACTGGTGATCCAGAAGAAGATGAAGACTTGGAGGAAAGGATTCAGGAATGGCATGTAGATTGTGGGTATTATTTGACTAGTGTACATGTAAGAGTATGTAGACATTGCTTCATAAGAGGTATATTATCTTGTTGGAAAGATAATAAACAATTACCATTCTTAAGAAATCATATTGGTTATTTTAAAATATTCCATGAATGTGATGTCATCACTAATAACTATGTTAGTAA
>NYSP01000009.1 GCA_002683115.1 Gammaproteobacteria bacterium | reverse complement strand
TTAGATATTTTTCATTCAACTAGAGATTTTTCTTCTGATTTACATGGAGCTCATATAGCCCTAAACGATGGAGCAGCAAACTTCACATCTATTGTAGGCAGCACAATGCCCCAGAAACCGAAGGCAAACGAGTTTGACAATAATCAATATTTGTTTAAAGGATTGCCTATAAATCTTGATAATGAAGGTTGTTTAGATCTTATTTCTACTAGCGATAGTTGGATGAATGAAAACGCTACAAAGAATTATTTATTTAGTTTAGTAAATATTAGGTGTGATTAAGTTCAGTCTTTAACTTTCCCACAAACTTGGCAGGCCTCACCTTTTGATAGAAATACGCCTCCACAGCTTGGACTCAATGGTTTATTTTTTACGATCAAACCTACTGCCATGCCACAGATTGATAAAGCAACTACGATAATAGCCAAGAAAGTATTGATCATGGGGATATCATACTCCAATTCCTCGATTTTACGGAATCGCCATCAGATGAAATAAAATACACTGCGAGGTCGTTCTCCTCCGCAATTTTTATACCCTTTTTTAAGCCTAAAACATAAAGTGCAGTTGCCCATGCATCAGCTGAAGCAGCATCTTCTGTTGCTACTGTCACAGATATTAAATCCCTTGGTCCTTCGCCCCAAATGTGGTTTGATTCTCTGTATTCACCAGAAGTAGCAATAGAAATGCCATTTGAAGGCAGTTTAAAGGCGATATAAGGGCTTTTTTTCTTCTCAATGGGCCTTTCAATGCCAAAAATCCAATTTTGCTCAAATTTCGTACCCTTAGCTCTAATCTCCCCACCAATCTCAACAAAGTAATTAGATATACCATTATTTTCAAGAACTGCGGCCACCATATCTATAGCATAACCCTTTGCTATACCAGAAAAGTCGTAGCCGTTGTCATCTTCTGGTTTAAAAGCACCATCACTTAATTCTTTAATCTTTTCCGATTTTTTATGAAGATTTGAAAATTCATCTGACCAAATGATGCTTTGATCACTATTTATCTTTGATATTTCTGATGCAGGTTTATATGTTGAAAATACTAGNTCTATTCGGTCTAACTCTTTTTTAATGTCATATTGTAAGTATTCATAGCTGCGGTTTTCTGCAATCTTGATTGAAAAAGTTGTGCCATAAATTTCTCCAGAGAAGCTTTGCATGCTTGGGGAGGAACAGCTCACCAAAAATACTATGAGAAATAGAAAAAGTTTTTTAACCACCGAAGTCATCAAGCATTATATTCTCAGGCTCAACTCCCAGGTCAGTAAGCATTTTTATGCAGCTTGAGTTCATGATTGGTGGGCCACATAAATAATATTCACAATCTTCAGGTGCATCATGTTTTGCAAGATATTCATCACTTGTTACTTGGTGAATGAATCCTGATAAGCCTTCCCATTTATCCTCNGGNAATGCATCAGACAGAGCTATATTNAATGTGAAGTTTTCATGTTCNTCTGCGAGTTTCTCAAACTCTTCTTTATAAAAAATTTCTTTCATGCTTCTTGCACCATACCAAAAAGAAATTTTTCTGTTGGAGTTAAGNCTTATAAGTTGATCAAAGATATGAGATCTCATTGGTGCCATCCCTGCTCCACCACCAATAAAAACCATTTCATTATCTGTTTCTCTGGCAAAAAATTCTCCGAACGGACCGAAAACTTTTACCTTATCACCTGGCTTCAGGCTGAACACATAAGATGACATTATGCCTGGAGGAAAATCTGTCCCCGGTGGTGGAGAAGCAACCCTAATATTAAATTTTAGAACTCCCTCCTCTAATGGAAAGTTTGCCATAGAATATGCCCGAATAATTGGCTCAGGATTTGTTGCAACATTTTCCCATATTTTAAATCTGTCCCAATCTTCGTGATACTCAGGCGCAATATCGAAATCCTTATAATTTATTGCATCATAGGCTGGAGCTTCTAGTTGNACGTAACCTCCAGCTCTAAACTTTACATTTTCACCTGCAGGTAATTTGAGCACTAATTCTTTGATAAATGTAGCAACATTATCATTTGATACAACCTCACACTCCCACTCTTTCACGCCAAATACTTCTTCGGGAATTTGTATTTTCATGTCATTTTTTACAGCAACTTGACAAGATAGTCGCCAGTTTTCTGTTTGTTGCTTATAGTTGAAATGTGATTGCTCTGTTGAGAGAATTGAGCCCCCTCCGTCAGTTACTTGGCATTTACATTCCGCACAGGTGCCACCACCACCACAAGCTGAAGCGAGGTAAATATTTTTTGCTGCCAAAGTGCTTAATAACTTTCCACCAGCAGGAACAGTAATTCTTTTATCAGGATCTCCATTGATTTCAATTGTGACATCCCCTGTTGAGACTAATTGTGATCGAGCAAACATCACCAGTGCTACAAGCAAAGCAACTATAAGAGTGAAAGATAAAATTCCTAAATAGATATCCATTAAAGCAAGATACCTCCAAATGACATAAAACCGAAACTCATTAACCCAACTATTACAAAAGTTATTCCCAAGCCTCTGAGACCTTCAGGAATATCACTATATTTTAGCTTTTCTCTGATGCCTGCCAAGAGGACAATTGCTAAAGCCCATCCAAATCCTGCGCCAAAACCATAAACGACACTTTCAGCAAAATTATAGTTTTTTTCAATCATGAATAAAGATGCACCTAAAATTGCACAATTCACAGTAATTAATGGCAGAAAGATTCCCAAAGCATTGTAAAGTGCAGGAACATATTTATCCAAAAACATTTCTAGAATCTGCACAGCTGCTGCAATTACGCCAATGTAGGTAATCAAACCAACAAATTGTAAATTAGTATTATTTAGACCAATCCATGATAATGCACCCTCTTTAAGAACATAGTTATAGATAACATTATTCAAAGGCACTGTGAGGGTCAGAACTACAATAACAGCAATTCCAAGACCAAAAGCAGCTTTCACCTGTTTGGATATTGCAAAAAAAGTACACATGCCAAGAAATAAAGAAAGAGCAATGTTTTCTATGAAAACAGTTTTAACAAATAGATTAAGAAGATCAGCCACTGGTAACCTCTTTTTTAACAGTTAAAGGTTTAAATGTATGAGCTTTCAAAGGGTTTTCATTTTCCTCAATTTGACCCTTACTAAAAGATCTTATTACCCAAATCATTATCCCGATTATTATGAATGAGCTTGGCGGCAATAGTAGAAAGTTATTTACAGGATAGCTATCAGGTAGAATCTGCATTCCAAAAAAAGTTCCACTACCAAATATCTCTCTCACAGCAGCAACAACAAGTAGCACAAAGCTGTATCCAAGACCATTTCCAAAACCGTCTAACATACTTTTAATGGGCGGATTTTTCATTGCATAAGCTTCTGCTCTACCCATGACAATGCAATTAGTTATTATCAGACCGACAAAAACTGAGAGTTGTTTGCTAGCTTCATAGGCATATGCTTTTAAAAGCTCGTCAACAATAATTACAAGGGAAGAGATAATAGTCATTTGGACAATGATTCTTATGCTATCGGGTATATAGTTTCTGATTAAGGAAATGAAGAAGTTAGACAAAGTTACAACGGATGTTAATGCTAAGCACATGATGAGTGTTACATCCATTTTTACAGTGACTGCAAGAGCTGAGCAAATTCCGAGAATTTGAAGTGCTATTGGGTTATTTTCGATTATTGGTGTGAATAAAAGTTTTCTAGTCTCTTTAGCAGGTATTGCTTTCATATCTCTGCCCCCTCGCTTCTTAATTTTTGTAGAACGGGACCGAAACCATCACTTCCCAACCAGTATTTAATCATATTTGTTACGCCGTTACTTGTAAGTGTTGCACCAGATATTCCATCAATTTCATAATCATTTGTAGATGGCCCTTTAGTAACGTAAAGCATTACATTCCCTTCATCGCTATAAACTTTTTTCCCATTCCAATCTGACTTCCAAGCTGGATTATCTACCTCTCCTCCTAAACCTGGTGTTTCTTTGTGATCATAATACTCGATTCCTTTAATTGTATTTAGGTCAGAATCCAAAGATAAATAACCATATAGCGTTCCCCATAAACCATAGCCTCTAATTGGCAAAACAACCTTTTGAATCTTGTTTTCACTGTCATACCAAACATAGAGAGGAGCAATATTCTCTCTTCGTTTTAAAATCGCTATATCATCTTCCTTTGGCACTAAACTTGACCCTTCAAGGCTCATTGATGCTTTGATATGGTCGTAACTGTCTTCCACAGATACCAATTCGTTTGATTGGAAATCAACATATAGTGTTTTAATTTTTTCAAATTCTTCTTTAACGCTGGTTGTAGAGATTCCGGCGGCTGCTAGAATTTTCTCTTTTTTTTCATTTTCTTTATTGAGGTTTTGCTCAAATCTAACGGAGACTGCAGTGAACGAAACGACGACTGCACAAGCGATGCAGGCTATTAATGGAATGTTTAACTTATTCATGAATTATATCTCTCCATTCTTTTGCTCGTATTATACGCGGTAACGCTGTAATCAATAACAGGTGCAAGTAAATTTGCCATTAAAATTGCTAGCATCATACCCTCTGGAAAAGCTGGGTTAACTACTCTTATTAATATGACCAAGACACCGATTGATAACCCATATATCCATCTACCGGTATTAGTGTTAGCTGCAGTAACAGGTTCTGTTGCCATGTAGATCAAACCAAATGCAAAACTTCCTATTGTTAGATGCCACCACCATGGAACGCTAAACATTGGATTGTTTTCTGAACCGATGAAGTTTAATAAACTTGCCATACAGATCATCCCGACTAAAGTCCCAAGGATTATTCTCCAAGAGGCTATTTTCGCGTAAACCATATAGACACCAGCTAAAAGAATTAAAAGGGTTGATGTTTCACCAATGGAACCAGGTATTTGTCCTAAAAATGTTTGCATCCAACTATAGTTTGCTTGAATACCTGAAATGCCCTCTTGTGCTCCGATACCTAGTGCTGTAGCACCTGAGTAACCATCTATGGGCCCATTATCTGCAAGAGATGATATCCATACCATATCACCTGAAAGTTCACTTGGATAAGCAAAATAAATGAAAGCCCTACCTGTTAAAGCAGGATTTAGAAAGTTTTTACCTGTACCACCAAAAAACTCCTTCCCAACAACTATACCGAAAGCTATTCCTGATGCAGCCTGCCACAATGGAATATCTGGTGGACAACTTAACGAAAATAGAACTGTTGAAACAAAAGCACCTTCATTTATTTCATGTCTTCTGACAGTTGCAAAGATTGCTTCACATGCTATTCCTACAACAAATACAGTTAAATAGATTGGAACGAAATAAACTAACCCAAACCAAAATCTATGAAAGTGGTTATCAACGTTAGTGCCAACAAGCTGCACGAGTACATTATGCCAATCCCCAGTTGTAGTGAATCCTCCTCTTTGCATATAATCAAGACCCCAGAAACCCATGTTATACATACCCCAAAACATGGCTGGAAAAGTGGCTAGCCAAACGACGACCATCACTCTTTGAATATCAAGCCTATCTCTTATATGTGTTTTGCCAGTTGTACCAATTTTTGTTGAAAAGAAAAAATTTTGAATTACCTCGTAGAGGTAGAAATAATAGTTATCTTTTGGCGGTCTGTTTTTATCAAAAAATCTCTCTAAAAACTTCATGACGTTTCCTCTTTCCAAATCAATTCCATACAATCATTAAATAGTGCCACATAGTCATATTTACTAGGGCAAACATATGAAAATATAGCCATATCTTCTTCAATTAAATCGAAAATTCCTAATTCTCTAAGTGCAACTAAATCACCAATTGCGAGAGATTTTAAAAATAGCGTTGGATCTATTTCAAAAGGGTTTACTTCATCAAAAACACCTATAGGCACTATAGCTCTATAGCCACCGTTAATATTTGTATCAAAGTTAAATTTTTCAGGTTTTAAAAAGCTTGATATAAAAACATTAGAATTGCTGTGATCGGTTGAACCAGGTTTCAACCAATTAAAAAACGTGGCCTTCTTTTCATCAGAAACAATCGATACTTGATTGGCATACCTGGTCATATAGTTAGAGTAGCTATCACCACTTCTACCATATAAAAGGCTGCCAGAAACCTGTCTAACATCTCCTGAATAATTTCCTGCCGTTAGCTCATCCATGTTCGCTCCCAAGTTTGTTTTTATTATTTTTGGCTCATTACAAGCTGGACCGCAAACACTGACATAGCTTTCGAAACAGTATTTTTGATGGTGTAAAGCTTTTCCAATTCTTATGACATCTTGCCAATTTATAGTCCAAGTATTTGTATTTTTTGTTAGAGGTTTTAGATGTTGTATGTGAATAGAACTATTTCCAGATGGATAGTTTTCTAAAATTAAATATTCTTTAATCTTTTCACTTTCAATTCCTAGAGATTCATTTGTGCAGAGGTATAGATGATTATTTGTCATCTTTTCAATAAAACTTAATCCTTGTTTAAAAGCGTCCTTTTCTATTTCAATGATTGATGATGGGTTTGCCTCAAGCCCATCCACTTTGCATGCGTTTATAAACAGGAAGTCTGGACTTGTTCCAACAATTGGAACTCTATTAAACGGCCTTTCCATAAAACTATCCCACAACCCTGCTTTTAAGATATCTTGTTCAATTGAGCCAGTTGCATTAAATGATATTGATTGATCACCTGACTTATTGATTACTACTGAGACTAAAGCACGCTTCTCACCCCGATTAATTTCGTGAATATGCCCAGAAATTGGTGCTTTTACTTGCAAACCATTATTCGTTTTGTCTTCCCACAAAGGATCTCCCTTTGAAACAAAATCACCCTCTTTAACAAGGATTTTTGGTTTAAGACCAAAGTAGTCTTCCGCAAGAACTGCAGAAAACCTTGGCTCTATGACGTCAATGTTTATATTTTTTACAGAACCGTGAAGAGGTACATCAAGGCCCCCTTTCATTTTAATTTTTTTCATCTACTGTTTTGGGTATCTAATTAAATTTACACCAAGAACTTTTTTCAAAAGCCTTACAACTTGTTTGGAGTAACCATACTCGTTATCGTACCAGCAGTAAATAGTTACACAGTTAAAATTACTGATTGTTGCTTGAGCGTCATAAACACAAGCAAATTCGTTGCTATAGAAATCAGATGAGACGCCATCTATTGAGTTAGAATAATCTATAGTTGTCCTAAGATTTGAGTGGAATGCCGCCTTTTTAAAAGTATTATTCAGGTCATCGACACTTACACCTTTTTTGAGATTTAAATTCATTATTGCCAGACTAACGTTAGGTGTTGGAACTCTTATTGCATTTGCCGTTAATTTCCCTTTCATTTCTGGCAGAATTTGTGTCACAGCTTTAGCAGCTCCAGTGTCTGTGATAACGAGATTCAGTGCCGCTCCACGACCTCTCCTATCTGACTTATGATAATTATCAACTAAATTCTGATCATTAGTGTAAGCATGAATCGTTTCGATATGACCGCTAAGTATTTTGTATTTGTCGTTAATAAGTTTGAGTGGTGGTGCAATTGCATTTGTTGTGCAAGAGGCTGCTGCTACTATTTTATCTTCTGATTTAACCTTCTCGTCATTGATGCCAAAAACAATATTCTTAATTTTCCCCTTAGCTGGAGCAGTTAAGACTACCCTTTCCACAGAAGAATTCTTAATATGTTGCCCAAGACCCTCTTCGTCTTTCCAAACACCGGTATTATCGATTACAGTTGCTTTTTTTATACCATATTCTTTGTAATTAACTTTTCTTGGATCATTTGAGTAAATGATGAAAATTTCATTTCCATTTACAATGAGTGAATTATTTTGTTTATTCACTCTGATTGTTCCAGGAAAAGTACCATGAACACTATCATTTCTCAGCAGGCTTGCTCTTTTGATCAAGTCATCACTGTGTCCTGAATCTCTTACAACAACTGCTCTCAGACGCCATTTAGTGCCTGAGCCCGTATCATTAACCAGTATTCTAGTAATTAAACGACCAATGCGACCAAATCCATATAAAACCACATCTTTTGGTCTCAAGGGGTAAGAGCGTTTAGTACGTTGCTGTCCTTCTAAAGACTTTTTGACGTATTTTTCAGGATCAAGTTGGGTATTTTCTAGCAAATGAACTACCATCTCACCAATGTCAATCTCACATGGCATCAGCTTCATTTTCGCTATTTGTTCTATGACGGGGTAAGTTTCTAATTCGCTCAGCTCATTCCCCTCGGCCTCCCGTACAAAACGATGTAATTTCATTATCTCTATTGCAGAACAATTGCTTAGTGGACGGCCGTACATTAAAAGATGCACACCATTTCTAAATAATTTTCCTATGATTGGGACCATGGATTCAGCTAGTGCCTCTCTCCATTTCCAGTCCCCAAAGTAGTCGTCGACTTTAGGTCTTCTTCTTTTGTCTGGGTTAAATCTTTTTACCAAATTAACAATCTATATATTTATCTAAATAGTAATCAGCATTTCCGAATAGATGTGCTATTACCATGAGTCTTTTGAGGTAATGGCCTATAGACATTTCTTCCGTTACACCCATACCACCATGCATCTGAACAGCTTCTTCACCGACCAACTTGCCAGCTCGAGCAACTTGGTTTTTCAGACCATAAATTAGTTTTGTTCTTTCTGCTTCATCATCTGTTGCTAACACTTTTANAAGGAANGATTTACTAAATTCAGTTTCCATAAACATGTCTACCATTCTGTGTTGAAGAGCTTGGAATTTAGAAAGTGATTGGCCGAACTGTTCTCTTTGCTGAGTGTATTCTATTGTTAGTTTATAACACTTTTCCATTGCTCCTATCGCCTCTGAGCAGATGCAGATTATTGCTTCTTTTACAGTTTCATCAAGAATTTCGAGAGCATTTCCAGTTGAGAAAACAGCTATTGATTTACAATTATTAAGCTTTAAATCACCAGAAACAAAGCCATCATAAGTCTTGTATCCAACAACTTCTAAGCCTTCAGCGTCATTTTGAATCAATGCAAATGCATGCCCCCCATTATGTTTACCAAAAACTAGGAAATTTTCTGCATTTTGAGCATTTAATACCGTTGTTTTNACACCAGAAACAGTGCCGTCCGCGTTTATTTCGCAATCAACATTATCCAAGTTAAAGCCTTTATTTGGCTCATAGTTAGCCAATGACATTTGTGTTTCACCTGATATGAGTGCTTCTATGAGTTCGGATTTTGAATCCAGATCACTTCGTTTTAGTATACCGCCAGCAAGCACAACATTAGCAAGGTATGGTTCTACAACAATTGATTTACCAAATTCTTCAAACATTAGACTTAAATCAACGTCACCACCATCTAATCCTCCCATTTCTTCCGGAAAAGGTATTGCAAGCCAACCTAATTCAGCAAACAGTCTCCAATGATCTTTGTTNTGGCCCAAATCNGAATTAACACTTTTCATTCTTGTTTCAAAGTCATAATCCGATCCACAGAATTTGGATACGCTATCTCTTAATAAGTTCTGTTCGTCTGTAAAACTCAAGTTCATGATTAAATTCCTAAAACAGCNTTCGCAATGATATTCTTTTGAATTTCATTGGTACCGCCGTAAATTGTGACCTTTCTGAAGTTTAAATACCTTGGTGCAGAAAGTTGTGCATCTTTTGAAGCTGCAACTTCAATATCTGAGAATCCGTAAGGACCTCCAAAGGGAAGTGAATCATGTCCAGCAACTTCTACTGCTAGGGTTGAAATCCTTTGTTGAAGTTCAGTACCCTTAATTTTGAGCAATGATGATTCAGCCCCTGGGCTTTTACCTTCNCGCATTGCAGCAAGGCCTCTTAACTCTGTCATTTCAAGTGCAGCTAAATCAAGCTCAAATTGAGCAACTTTTGATTTAAAGCTATGATCTTCTGAAAGTGGCTTATCCCCATGAACTGTCTTTTTAGCCTTATTTTTCAAAGCATTTACAGCTCTTCTCATTTGTGGGGCTCCAGCTATTGAACTTCTTTCATGGAAAAGAAGAAACTTTGCATATGTCCAACCTTGCCCTTCTTCACCCACAACATTTTCGGCCGGAACTCTAACATTGTCGAACCAGACTTCATTAACTTCATGATCTCCGTCAAGGGTAATTATCGGCTTGACTTCGATGCCTGGGGTTTTCATATCCACGAGAATGAATGTAATGCCCTCTTGTTTTTTTCCTGAATCGTCAGTTCTGACTAATACAAATATCCAATCGGCGTGTTGACCTAGGGTAGTCCATGTTTTTTGTCCATTTAAAACATACTCGTCACCTTCTCTAACAGCCTTACATTTCAATGAAGCAAGATCTGATCCTGATCCTGGCTCTGAATAACCCTGACACCACCAATCATCAAAATTTAAAATTCTTGGCAAGAACTTTTTCTTTTGTTCTTCAGATCCAAATGTCCAAATAACAGGAGCAACCATTTGCAATCCGAATGGAACAAATGTTGGACAGCCCTCCAGAGCTAGCTCTCTAAGGTAAATATAGACTTTTGTTGCATCCCATCCAGTACCGCCATGTTCAACAGGCCATGAGTGGCCCATCCACCCTTTTTTTGCGACACACTTGTGCCATTCGACGATCTCCTCTTTTGTCAGATCATCGCCGTTTTGCATCTTTTCTTTAATGTGTTTTGGGTATTCCTTATCTAGGAATTCCCTTACTTCGTCGCGAAATGCTAAGTCTTCTTTTGAAAAATTTAGATCCATAATTTACCCTCTTCCATCTATTAAATATAATCTAGTTTAACTATCTGAGATTATTGATTAAACTCAATTGGTATTAAAAACTTTATGCGTCTATTTTTCAAGTTTCTAGCGGTTTTTGTAGGCCTCTCTTTCAATATTTTTTCTCAAGAAGATGTGCAATATGTAAAAGTAGAAGTAGCCTCTCTAATTTGGAAAAATCAAATAACTACTGAATCTTTCCAAGAAGTTGATGAATATCAACTTGCTGATGAAGTATTNCTGTTAGAAAAAGTACAAAAACCTCAGATAAATCTTGAAACAATTAAGCCGGACGAAAACCAAATAAAGATTGATGCATCACTTGTAGAGACAATTTTGTTGCCAACTGAAGAAATTTCTGAAGAAACGCCAATTTTAAAGANACCGAAAATTTTTAGANTTATTGATAAAAAAGAGCATGAACTNAACGGCACTATGCGCAGAATATCCAANATTGAAGATCTTGAATTGGCAGATCANAAATCTTGGTACCAGCCGCTCAGTAGTGAGGATGAATCCCCCTTTATACTGGTATCAAATGGGAGCAATCAGTGTATTGTAAAAGTCTTTCAATCGAGATTTCCCAGGATTCATGCTAAATGTGCAATGGGTCCAGACTCACTTTCAAAGACTTACCTAATGAGTAAAGCAGAATTNAATGTAAAACCTTTGATTGGAGAGTATGATTTGCAAATTAACTCTGAAGAGGAAGACAAGGACTTAAAAACACTTTATCTGCTTGATGAACAAAGAAGAATAAAATTAGATGAATTTCATTATTTCGACCATCCAAAATTAGGAATATTNGTGGGAGTCTATAGTTATCCTAAAGAAGAATAGAATCTCTATTTGTAATAGGCATTTTCGTTTTCCGAATGATCGGTAATATCCTTTACTCCCTTCAGTTCTGGAAGTTTGTCTAGAAGAGTTTTCTCAATACCTTCTTTGAGTGTTACNTCGACCATACCACAACCTTGGCAACCGCCTCCAAATTGAAGTATCACGTATTTGTCATCAGTGATACAGTCAAGATGAACATTGCCACCATGTGATGCTAGCTGAGGGTTTATCTCGTCATAAAGAATATAATTAACTTTATCTTCAAGGGTTGAATCATCACCGATTTTTGGAACTCTTGAGCTAGGAGCCTTAATTGTNAGCTGACCACCAAAATTGTCCTTGTCATAGTTAACCTCTGCNTCATCTAGGAATGGCATNCTCCTCTCTTCTATGTACAAGACAAAATGATCAAATTCAATTTTATGGTCTGTTTCCTTCCACTCATCTTCACGACAAAATGCTAGACATGTCTCAGCTCTAGGCGTACCAGGATCAGAGACAAAAATTCTGATGTCACATTTAAAATCTTTCTTACTTATTAAATTTGAAAGATATTCTTCAGCAGTTGCAGTTACTTCAATCATTATTAATATGTAAGTTTACTATGAAATTATTAAATGACTTATTTTCTTTGCTTTCTGGAACTGGCAAAAGAGAAAACCTTGAAGATATGGTTGAAGGAAAATCGCCTCTAAGAGTTATAGCTCTTCTAATAGGAATTCTGATAATATTCCTTGTCTCAGTCAGCTTAATAGTTTCAGCAATTATTTGATTAAATTTTTGATTCCAAGTCTGGCAAGGCTTCAAATAGATCGGCCACTAAACCATAATCAGCAACTTTAAAAATTGGAGCTTCCTCATCTTTGTTTATTGCTACTATAGTTTTTGAATCTTTCATACCAGCTAAATGTTGTATAGCACCAGAGATACCAACAGCTATGTATAAATTTGGCGCAACAGATTTTCCTGTTTGACCAACTTGATAATCATTTGGAACAAAACCTGAATCTACTGCAGCTCTTGATGCTCCCACAGCAGCGTTCAGTTTTCCGGCAACAGCCTCGAGTAGTGCAAAATTTTCTCCATTTTGCATGCCTCTTCCACCAGAAATAACAATATCTGCTGCAGTAAGTTCTGGTCTATCAGACACAGTTAGCTCATTCTTAACAAAGCCTGTTTTTCTAGAATTGCTCTCGACAGCACTTTTTTCCTCAACAGTTGCGTTTCCACTGCCTGTAGGTGCCTTATCAAATGAGGTTGTCCTGATTGTAAGTGCATTCTTATCTTGGTTTGATTGCACTGTTGAAATGCATGAACCAGCATATATCGGTTTTTTGAAAGTTTTACCATCTATGACTTCTATAACTTCAGATATTTGTTGAATATCAAGTTCTGCAGCTACTCTTGGAAGATTATTTTTTCCTGATGTGCTGGAGCTNGCAAGAAAATAGTCATAGTCATCTGCAATTGAAACCACGCANGCGCTTACATCTTCTGCAAGTTCATTTTTGAATCTTGGGTCACTGAAATGAACTACTTTTGTTACCCCATCAACGGTTTTGGCTTCTTCAACTACGCTGCTAGCTGCATCACTAACAAGCATAATATCAATTTCGCCTCCAATTTTTTTGGCTGCCTCTACGACACATAGAGTAGCAGCAGATAAATTTGTGGAGTTATGCTCCGCTAAAACTAATGTTCTCATAATACTTTTGCCTCATTTCTTAATTTGTCTACAAGCTGATCTACTGTTTCAACTTTTACACCTTCTTGTCTCTCAGGAGGAGATTCAACTTTCATTGTTACAACCTTATCATCTACGCTTACACCTAGACTCTCAATGGACATCTCTTCAAGTGGCTTTCTTTTCGCCTTCATAATATTAGGCAGAGAAGCATACCTAGGTTCATTTAACCTTAAATCAGTAGTTACAACAGCAGGTAGTTCTGCTGATAATGTTTCTAAACCTCCATCGATCTCTCTTGTTACGACCACTTTAGAACCGTCAATATTGACTTCAGAAGCAAAGGTTGCCTGAGGCAGACCAGTCAATGCAGCAAACATCTGTCCAGTTTGATTGTGATCACCATCGATGCCTACTTTTCCCATAATAACTAGATCTGGTTTTTCTTGTTCATAAATTTTTGATAANACTTTTGCTACCTCTAGAGGCTGAACTGTTTTGTCAGATTTGACTAGGATAGCTCGATCAGCGCCTAATGCTAATGCTGTTCTTAGNTGTTCTTGGTGTTTATCGTCACCAATTGTTATTACTACGATTTCATCAGCCTTGCCTGCTTCTTTTAATCGAATGGCTTCCTCAACTGCAATTTCACAGAAAGGATTGATAGCCATTTTCACGTTAGTAAGATCAACATCTGTATTTGCTTGATTAGGTCTAACCTTGACGTTGTAATCATTTACTCGTTTAATAGGAATCAGAATTTTCATATATTTAAAATTTGTCATTAAGTAATATATAGGAAATAGATAAAATTTAAACACCTTGGTTGAGAATATGGAAAGAGAATCTATGGATTATGATGTCGTGATCGTTGGCGGCGGTCCATCAGGTCTTTCCGCAGCTGTAAAGCTTGCTCAACTGTTCAAAGAACAAAATATCGATAAAACCATATGTGTGCTAGAAAAGAGCGCTGAAATCGGCGGCCACATACTTTCTGGTAATGTTTTCCAAACTACTGCCTTGGATGAGCTATTTCCTGACTGGAAAGAAAGAGGNGCACCTTTGGAAGTTAAGGTAAAACGTGATGTTTTAAAATTTCACTTAAATAAAAAGCTATCTGTAACAATACCNTCNATCTTCATGCCAACAATGCAGAACCATGGAAACTACATNATNAGTTTAGGAAACTTATGTAGGTGGCTNTCCGAGCAGGCAGAAGCNCTTGGAGTAGATGTTTTCCCAGGATTCCCTGCAGCTGAAATAATATTCAAGGACAATAGAGTTGCTGGTGTAATTACAGGTGATATGGGTTTAGATGCAGAGGGCAATCCTAAAGATTCATATCAGCCAGGGATGGAAATAATTGCAAATGAAGCTACGATTTTCGCCGAGGGTTGTCGTGGTCATTTAGGCAAGCAATTAATTGAAAAATTTAACTTGGATGAAGGTAAAGATCCTCAGCACTACGGTATTGGATTTAAAGAGGTTTGGGAGGTAGACAATGATCTTTATGAAGAAGGTTTAGTGGTTCATTCAAACGGTTACCCATTACCCAATGATACCCCTGGCGGCTCTTATATGTACCATGCAGACAGAAATCAAGTNTTAGTTGGTCTTGTTATACCTTTAGATTATGAAAATCCACATCTAAGTCCTTACGATGAATTCCAAAAATGGAAATCACATTCAGGTGTTAAAAAATATCTTAAAAACGGTAAAAGACTGACTTATGGTGCCAGAGCACTCATAAAAGGCGGACTACAAAGCNTGCCAAGTATGGAATTTGAGGGTGGTTACATAATTGGTTGTAACGCAGGAACCATGAATTTTTCAAAAATTAAAGGTTCACATACGGCTATGAAATCAGGCATAGAAGTAGCTAAAGTGATTGCGTCAAACATACAAGGTGAGAAGAAAAGTTTAGATGATGAAATCAAAAATACTTGGCTGTATACAGAACTATATAAATCTAGAAACTTTGGTCCTTTCTTTCATAAATTTGGTGCATTAATAGGAGCTGGATTTAATGTAATAGACCAATTAATCTTTAGAGGTAATTTACCTTTCACTCTAAATCACCCTACTCCAGATCATGCTTGTTTAAAACCTGCTAAAGATTGTAAAAAAATTGAATATCCAAAATACGATAATGAGATTACTTTTGACAAGCTGAGCTCCGTGTATTTATCGAATACATATCACGAAGAAGAGCAGCCTTGCCACTTAGTCTTAAAAGACGTAGATTTGCCTATAAATAAAACGCTTGAGCTCTATGATGAGCCTGCTCAAAGGTATTGTCCTGCCGGTGTATATGAAATAGTTGAAGAAGATGGTCAGAAAAGATTTCAAATAAACTCTCAAAATTGTATTCATTGTAAAACTTGTGACATAAAGGAACCTTCGCAAAATATCATTTGGATATCACCTGAAGGCGGTGGCGGCCCCAATTATCCAAATATGTAGTAATCTATTACTACTATGAAATTTGGACAGTTACTAAGCGTTGTACTAATAGCTGGATTGGTTGGAGTAGCAACAAATGTTGGGTATACATACTTTACTTCTGATAAACCTCATCCAGACGAAGTTAAATTCAATTCATTCTTGGATGAGAATTGGCAAGATACTATGGAAAAAAGCCCATTATTTGCCTCACTTCTTGGCGATAAACGATACGATGACAAGATCTCCAGCAATTCAATCGACGACTTTATTGCCGAGTCAGAATATGAAAGATATGTCTTAGATGTATTAAACGAAATTAATCCAAACAATCTTAGTGAAGAAAACCAGCTTAACTACAGGCTATTAAAGTCAGACTATGAAATTAATTTAGAAGGCAGAAAATATCCTGGATACTATATGCGATTGAATCAAAGAGGTGGAGTTCAAGATTATTATTTATATGGAAACAGACTAAATTTTGTAGACTTGCAGAGTTATAAAAACTGGTTTGAAAGAGTTAAAGGTTATACACAGAATGTCAGAAATTCTCTTGAAATTAATAGGGAGGGTTTAGAGCTTGGGTATACGCAACCAAAATTAGTTACAAGAGGTGTTTCAGCTCAAATAGGTGCAATGCTTGAACGTGATTTGGAGGATCACCCTTACTATAAAATCTTTAAAAGCGTTGGAGAAGTTGCATCTGCACAAGAGGCAGAAGAATTACAAAATGAAGTAAAAGACTTTATTCAGAACGTGCTCAACCCCACTTACCAAGAACTATACGATTTTTTAGTAAACGAATATTTGCCAAAATCACGTGATTCAATTGGGATTAGTGATGTGCCCAACGGTAAAGAATGGTATGAATACTTGGCTAGATATCATACAACCACTGATTTAACCCCTGATGAAATACATGAAATTGGCCTAAGAGAAGTTGCCAAGATAAGAGCTGAAATGGAAGGTATCATTGGGCAAGTAGGCTGGGATGGAGATTTTAACTCATTCCTGCAATATTTGAGAACAGACCCAAGGTTTTACTTCGAAACGGGCGAAGAATTATTACAGGCTTACAGAGCTATGTCGAAAGAGATCGATGCTTACATGCCTACATTATTTAACAAACTTCCAAGAGCGCCATACGGCGTAATACCAATACCAATGGAGTCAGCGCCCTTCACAACGACGGCTTACTATAACGCCCCTAGCGAAGGAAGGCCTGGATACTATTATGCAAATCTTTACATGCCTGAAGTCAGACCCAAATACGAAATACCTGTGCTTTCAGTGCATGAGGCGGTGCCTGGACATCATCACCAAATTTCATTGGCACAGGAAATGGAAAATGTTCCAAATTTTAGAAAGTATTTAAGCATCACAGCTTTTGTTGAAGGATGGGGATTATATAGTGAACAGCTTGGTGAGAGTATGGGTATTTATGACGATCCTTATGATAAATTTGGCCAGCTTACTTACGATATGTGGAGAGCTGTGAGATTGGTAGTAGATACAGGGATGCATTATAAAGGCTGGTCGAGAGATGATGCAGTAAATCTATTTTTAGAAAATACTGCAAAAACCGAGCAAGATATCAATAATGAGGTTGACAGGTATATTGCATGGCCTGGTCAAGCTTTAGCTTATAAGATTGGACAACTAAAAATTATGGAACTCAGAGATAAATCTAAAGAGGCTCTCGGAGAGGATTTTGATATCAAGGATTTTCATGATCACATACTGAGTTTTGGATCAATACCATTGAGCATTCTTGAAGAAAAGGTTGATGAATTCATCGAGATACAAAGCAAATGAGTTTTCCTGATAGTTATTTTTGTACTATTTCCACTGGTGAACAAATAGAGTTAAGGTCAAGCAAAAGGCCAGGAGTAATTCAATCTTTTGGCAGCAGTATGGTCTCAGCTATTATTCAAGGTAATCAAATTATCGGAAGAACTAAACAAGGTAACACAAATATTTATGAAGTAGTTAATGGTTACGCTGT
>NYSP01000008.1 GCA_002683115.1 Gammaproteobacteria bacterium | reverse complement strand
TGCAAGCTGAACCAGAAGATACAGCAACATCCTTCAAAGCCATTATCAGTGATTCACCCTCAATGTAAGCAAAACTGACATTTGTGATATTTGGAACTTTATTTTTAAAGCTACCATTTAAGACAATCTCTTCAATGTCTGATATCTCTTGCCAAAATATTTCTGATAATTCTTTTATTTTTTTATTATCTGACTCCATTTCTTCAGCGGCAATTTTGAATGCTTCACCCATGCCCACAATTTGGTGGGTAGGTAATGTGCCAGCCCTAAATCCTCTTTCGTGGCCACCGCCATGGAGAAGTGCTTCAAGCCTTACTCTTGGCTTTCTTCTTACATACAAGGCACCTATTCCTTTTGGGCCATATGTTTTGTGACCTGAGAAAGACATCAAGTCTACTTCTAAATTTGATAAATCTATTGGTAATTTTCCGGTGCTTTGTGCAGCATCAACATGGAATATTATCTTATTTTCTCTTGTGAATTTTCCTATCTCTTCAATATCATTTACTGCCCCAAGCTCATTATTAATGTGCATTATTGATATAAGAATAGTGGAATCTTTGACGTGTTTCTTGATATTTTCGAGGGAAATCACTCCGTCTTCATCTGGATCAAGATAAGTTATTTCAAATCCCTCTCTTTCAAGTTGTCTGCAAGGGTCAAGTACAGCCTTATGCTCGATTTTTGAGGTAATTATGTGGTTTCCTCTATCTTTATAGAATCTTGCTGCTCCTTTTATTGCTAAATTGTCTGATTCTGTAGCTCCTGAAGTCCAAACAATCTCTCTTGAATCAGCATTTACAAGGTTTGCAACTTGCAATCTTGCTTTTTCAACTGCTTCATCTGCTTTCCATCCAAACTCATGTGATCTAGATGCTGGATTACCGAAATTTCCATCTAGCAGAAGGCATTCATGCATTTTATCTGCAACTCTTGGATCAACAGGAGTTGTAGATGCATAGTCGAAATATACTGTTTTATTCTTCATGTTCTTTAATTATAAAATAATGTAGTGTCTTAGACTAATATTTAAATACTAATTCCAAGTTTGTGGGCCACAATTTGATAAGATTCAACAACATCTCCAAGATCTTTTCTAAATCGATCTTTATCAAGGCTTTCGCCTGTTGCTTTGTCCCAAATTCTGCAACCATCAGGAGTGAATTCATCACCGAGCACAATATTGTGATCGCTTCGACCAAATTCGACTTTATAATCAACTAAGATAAGGCCAACTCTATCAAAAATTTCACATAACAAATCATTAATAACTAATGTTTTTTCTTTCATGATTTTTATTTCTTTTTCTGTTCCCCAACCAAAAGCAATAATGTGATTATCATTGATTAATGGATCGCCAAGATCATCATCTTTTAAGAAAAATTCAAAGAGTGGTTGATCAAACTCTAAGCCTTGCTCAACACCTAGTCTTCTGCAAATTGAACCAGTTGCTATGTTTCGAACTACGCATTCTACCGGCAACATATCCAAACGCTTAACCAAGCTCTCTGTTTCATTTACTGTTTCTATAAAATGTGTATCTATTCCGTTTTCAGAGAGGTATTGCATGATGTGTGCATTAAATTTATTGTTTATTTCACCTTTGCCTTTAAGAGCCTCTTTTTTCTTACCATCAAAAGCAGATGTATCATCTCTATAAACCATTAGCAGCTCATCATTCTTTGATGTCTCATACAATGATTTTGCTTTTCCTTCTGCTAATAAATTTTTCTTATCGATCATGATAATGACTCATTAATAATATCAACTAGCTCATCAACTGAAAATTCTATATCAGATAGCTTTTTAAACTCTAGGATGGTGTTGTCACCTGATTCTGTAAATATTAATTCGTAATCAGCTTCAACATCTTCACTCACATTATTATTAAAAGGATTCTGGCCCCTAAATAAATCGACAAAGAAACCTTCTTGCTGTTCTTCAAGTTTAATTTGAATATACTTAAGCTCTCTGTTTCTGTCAGCAACTACCAATCCTGCTTTGTCTACAGCTCTTGAAAGAGCTGACCATGTTCTGTCATAAGGCAATCTAAATTCAATACCAATTTCTTTTTTTACATAGACGATTCTTGCTTTTTTATTGAGATTTAGGCCTTGAGCGGCAATTGAATTTCCTTCATAACCGGGAAGATTCAATGAAATGTAAGCTGCTAATTCTTCAAAAGACTCTAGTTCTAGACTTTTATTATCATCATCTAGTAGATAAATTTCAGAACTATTATTTTTTATTCCATGCTCAAGGGTGATATCAAAAAAGTTGTTCTTTTCTGCCCTAATTTTACCTATTGATGGGTCTTCATTAACTAAATTATAGTTTGATTGTGCGAGATAATCTTTTATTAATGGCCAGGATTTTGAAGGCAAAGCTTCAACATAAATCCAATAAATTTCTCCTAACCTTCGAACTTCAACATTTTCTGAGCCAGTAGATGAAAAGATTTTCTTTGGACGAGGAAGTTCTCCCTCTTTTAAAAAGCTTTGTCCTTTTGCTGGAATTGGGAATTCGTTAACTACCTCAAGAGAATCCAACTCGTTTCCAGTATTTAGTTCTTCTCCTTCCTCTACATATCTCTCATTCGGATTTGGTCTCCCCTCCAATAAGCAGCCATTTTCTGGACAATAAGGTTTTCTACTTTCAGGGATAGTGCAATTTTGCAGCACTAAGACACTAACTAAGATTATGCTAAATATTTTTATAAACTTCATAAATTTTTTCTCTATATTCCTCAGACAATGGGTGCAAAGGTAGTCTTAAATTATTCTCTAGTAAAGACATTTTTTCAAGCAGGTATTTACATGGACTTGGACTGGCTTCAACAAATAAGAGTTCAAACAACTTTGAATATCTTTTTTGTAAAGTCTCTGCTTCATCAAATTTATGGTTTAAGCATAAATCAGATAAATATTTCATTTCCTTTGGCATTACATTAGCTGCAACAGAAATAATTCCATCACCTTCGTATTTCATAAAATTAACAAAGGTTGGGTCATCTCCTGATAGTAAAATGAAATCAGTTCTATTCTGTTTAACTTTTTTTAGTTCCATAAATCTTTCTGAAGTATTAACTGCTTCTTTTATACCTGTAATATTCTTATTTTCAGCAAGTTTTGATGTGGTATTAGGCAATAAATCTACACCAGTTCTACCTGGCACATTATATAGAGTTATTTTTGCCTCAGTTTCACAAAGTGCATTGAAATGAAGCTCAAGTCCTTTTTGTGAAGGTTTATTGTAATAGGGAGTAACAGCGAGACAGTCTTTGATGTTGTGATTTAATGCTAATTCTATTAGCTCTATTGATTCTAATGTAGATGAACTTCCAACCCCAGCCATCAAAGGTAATGTTGTCTCANTAGAGCAGAATGAAAATATTTCATTTCGCTCCTCTTTTTTCAAAGTAGCAGACTCACCTGTAGTGCCAACNAGCACTAGTCCATCTGTTCCTGATTCTTCGTGAAATAAAAGTAAATTCTTAAATGAATCAAAATCTACATCACCATTTGATTTCATAGGTGTAACTATTGCAGCTATACTTCCTTTCAAAATATTTTTTCCTATAATCTAAACATGAATGATAAAACAAAAGCACCAAGTTTTTTAGGTTTAGTAGAGGAAAATGAGNATTTAAGTCTNGATGANCTTAAGGGCAGTTATGTAATAATTTACTTTTATCCGAAAGATAAAACTTCAGGCTGTACTATTGAGAGCCAAAACTTCAGAGATTTTAAATCAAAATTTGCCAAGAAAAATTGCAAAATAATCGGAGTATCAAGAGATTCAATCAAGTCGCATAAAAGCTTTATTGAAAAAGAGGCATTAAATTTTCCACTGATATCAGATCCTGAGGAAGAGATGTGTAATGCATATGGTGTTATGAAAGAAAAGTCTATGTATGGAAGGAAGTATATGGGTATTGAAAGAAGCACATTTTTAATTGATCCTCAAGGTATGCTCATAAAAGAATGGAGAGGTGTAAAAGTTCCAGGTCATGTAGAGGAAGTCTACAAATTCTTATCTGAATTATAAGTTTTAAGAGTCGACGTATTTCCAGTTGTCCATCAATGATTTGATGAAACTCGCAAGAGGAACTGCAAAAAATACTCCCCATATGCCGAATATTGCCCCAAATAAAAATACCGATAACAGCACTACTACTGCAGGAAGTTTAACAACTCCTGACATTAGAAATGGCAGAAAAATATTGCCATCAATGTTTTGAAGCATCGCATAGCAGAAAAGTATGAACAGAACATAAGGATCAAGACCAAATTGAGCAAGACTTACTATTGCAACTGGAAAAGTCATAAANACTGGTCCAAAGAAAGGTATCAGTTGGCTTAATCCAAAAGTAACTCCTAATAAAACTGGGCTATTTACACCTAAGAGCCAAAACATTAANCTCCCAAAAACTGCCACAACAAATACCTCGATAAATTTAGCTTTGAAATAACTTTGAAAATTTTGATTTGTCTCTGTCCAAACTTTAGCTAAAAATTTTCTTTTTTTGGGCACAAGTTTTGAGAAACCTGAGGANAAAGTATCAGTATCCCATAACCAAAAAAANAGAAAAATCGGTACCAAAATNATGCTCAGAAATAAATTTGCTGTGTCCTGTAATCGTGAAATTCCGAAAGATACTGCATCAGAAGCAAATCCACTTATATCACTTAGAAAGCTTTGAGCACCTTCTATTGATTCATTTGGTGCGTTAACTTCGCCAAGAAAAGAGATTATTGGTTCAGAGATTATGCTCAAGCTTGGCAACTCACTAAGATATCTATTAGCTTCGTTTATAAATAATGGTATGAAAATTAATAAAAACAGTGTTGCCAATAAAACAGCAATTAAAAAAGTCACAAACACACTCAATCTTTCTGGAATGCCAATTTTTGTGAAATAAACATGCATTGGTCTAAATAGAAATGCTAGAACAATACTNGTGAGAATCGGAGCTGATAAGTCTCCAACTACCCACAGGGCAAAAAATCCAACAAGCATNACGGATACCAAAAACATTATTTGTTGGTTTTTGATTAAATTATTTAATCTCATTTTTTATTGAATCTTCTTATAAAATACCTATCAAATAATTATAGTTAACTCTTATGATTAAAAAAACAATTGTTTCTCTTCTCGCTTTATTGTTGGGATTAAATAATTTTGCTCAAGAAAGCAGTATCGAACTCCCATTAATAGGTGATAGATTNAGTGGTGCAATATCTCAAACTGAAGAGGAAGCACTTGGCCGTCAATTCTTGAGGGATCTAAAAAGACAAACAGCCATACTATATGATCCAATTGTACAGGAGTGGACAGAGCTATTTATCTATAAAATTGGAGAACAAAGCAAAGTAAGCAAAAAAGCTTTTGANGTAATATTAATTGAGGATAACTCACTNAATGCTTTTGCTGCACCAGGAGGCATCATAGGTGTTAATGCTGGGTTATTTAAATATGCAGAAAATGAGGCACAGTTTGCTTCAGTAATATCACATGAGNTAGCTCACATTAGTCAAAGACACTTTGCAAGACAAGTACTGGAAGGCAGTGACAGAAGCAATGCAAATCTAGCAACAATCCTNGCTTCAATCGTTGTGGCAGTAGCATCAAGCAGTCCTGCAGCCATCATTGGTGGTCAGGGGATCCTAGCTACTCAACAATTAAGATTTTCAAGATTATATGAAACTGAAGCAGATCGAGAGGGTTATGTAACACTTCAAAAAGCTGGATACGATACTGTCCAAATGTCTGAAATGTTTAAAAATATGCAAGAAGTTAGAAGNTTATCAGGCGACAATATTCCAGAATTTCTTCTGACTCACCCTATTACAACTAGGAGAATTACTGAATCCAGAGAGAGAGCAAGAGAATTTCCAAGTCCAGGCATCATTGATAGTCTAAATTTTAAATTAATTAAAAAAAGAGTTAGATACCTGATGACTGACAATTTGTCTATACGATCTATTGAAAAGGAAATTGGAAATAAAGATGAGGATATCTACTTTCGTGCACTTATTGAAATGAAGAAATTAAATTTTTCAAAATCAATAGAACTTTTGACTAATCTTGAAGAAAAGTATCCAGATAATTTAATAATTAAGACAACTATAGCTGAAATTTATACAGAATCTGGAAATGTCAGAAAAAGTAAAGATTATACAAACAAACTGCTTTCAGTTTCTTTAGGAAACTATCCTTTGAGCTATAACCTTGCAAATGCTTATATGCTTGAGGAAGATTTTATTGCAGCTGAACAGATACTAGAAGATATTAAATTTTATCGTCCAGTAGATATAAACCTGCTGAGAGATTTNAGTGAAGTACAAAAAAGAAGTAATAACTTATTAGGCTANCACTTAACTAATAGCGAGTTTTTGTTTTATTCAGGAAGATATGAAGAAGCATTAAGAGATCTTCAAGAAGCTAGGAGAATAGCTCAGAATAATTTCAAAATAAGGGAAATTATTACTGAGAGAATTCTTATTCTACAATCTTATGTCCAACCGCAAAGAAGAAGGTCTTAACTATTCTGAGAATAAAATTTACTTATACTTTCAAAGACTTTTTGTCTTTCTACTTCTTGAAAGGGTTCATGTCTCATATTCTTAAAAACCCTAAATTCTGATTTAAAACCTGTTTGAATTAAAAGATTGTGTATTTCCTCTGCTTGTTTGCCATGTGCATTCACAGCATCTTTATCTCCGGTCAATAAATAAAAAGGAATATTTTCATCCATCATTCCAAAAGATTTTTTTGTCCATAAATTAATGAATCCGTTTGCCAAATCCTGCCACATTTGAGTAGTTTTCTTGAATCCACATAAAGGGTCAGCAATATACTCATCGACTGACTTTTGATCTGATGAAAGATAATCATGTGTCGTTCTGTTGGGTTCAAACTCAGCATTTTGTTTGATTGTTGTTAATTTTTCCATTTCATCACTTAACCCTCTTTTTCCTTTAATAATATACTCAGGCCAAATCAATAATTTATTTAGGTACATAAGAAAGGGATTTACGCTAAANGCCGCACTAAGAACCACTCCATTAAAAAAAATATTTCGTTTTAAAAGAGATATTATCAAAGCAGTGCCTAGACTATGACTTATTACATAATGATTAAGAGTAGGATGATTCTTTCTGATTTCACTATTCATTTCTGCTAATTGATCTATTACGGCCTCATAACCATTTTCTTCAAGAAAGAANCCTCTNAGCTTACCGTCCGTAATGTGTAGGCCATGGCCTAAGTGATCTGAGCAATAAACNATATAGCCTCTTTCATTAAAATATTTTGCGGTTTCATGATATCTTCCATGATATTCAACAAGACCATGGATNATTTGAATAGTGCCAATGGGATTGTCTACATCATNCCANACCATTCCTCTTAAATTGCCATGTTCGCTTGGCAAAGAGATTTCTTTCATTCTTTTAAAATTTTTGTATAGCTTTCAAAATCTTCTCTATTTGTTCTAAAGCTATTTGCTGGATCTTCACTATCTTCATATCCAAGAGCAATTCCACACCAAAGAATCTCATCGTCTCCGTAACCAACATGCTTCTTAATTAACGAAGGAAATCCTGCCCATGCTTCTTGTAAGCATGTAGCAAGACCGGCATCTACAGCAGCTAAACAGATATTTTGTATAAAATGTCCAACGTGGCCCCAGCCGTTCGGCCCAACACACTCATTTACTGTAATGAATATCCCAACAGGTGCACCGAAAAATTCATAATTTTTTCTTGCTTGTTTCATTCTTTTTTCTGTATCTTCTCTTTTTATATCAAGAGCATCATAAAGTGCGAAGCCGGCACCTCTTTGTCTTGCTTTATACCAGTCTGGTCTTTCGGATGGGTAAACTTGATAAACTTCCTTTTCAATCTCACCTTTGTCAAAAAGCTCGCATGCTTCTTTAACTAAGTTATCTCTTGCTTTATCGCATAATACGTATACCTTCCATGGTTGNGAATTAACTCCTGATGGCGCTCTCTTTGCTAATTCAAGAATTTGTTTAACTGTTTCAATATCTACTTTTTTTTCTAAATAAGCCCTTGATGAGTATCTTTTTAGAATCGCATCTTTAAGTTCCATAACTTCCTCTATGATTGACTGTTGATTATAACCCCATTAATTAAAAAAATTTTACGGCTNTTGGGTTTTAAGATTTCTGATAATTTGTCTATGAGTTTTTCTGTCAATTTCATATTTAAAAAAAATGGTTACAGGAATTAAGAATAATAAAAATACTAAAGGTCCTTGAAAAAGAGCGAGCAGTTCTGTTTGTGCATTTGAAGGCTCAATATTTCCCTCTGGAAAGCCTATTAACCATAAGGCAAACATTGAGAAAAACTGACCTAAACCTGTCATACATTTAGCACAAAAAGATGTAACTGAGCTAATTGTTGCATCTTGCCTTAATGATGAATTGCTTTGCACTTGATCAATTATATCTGGAACCATAGATTCTCTTATCATCAGGCTCAATAAAGAAAAAGTACCAGTAACAAAGATAAAAAATGATAAAAATAACACCAAACTTTCAGAACCTAGATCAGGTGCATATCCAATTTTATATAAAATGAAGGGAGTCGCTTGAAATACTCCAATTAAAATAAGGCAAAAAATTATTATCTGATTTTTTTCAAAATANTGAACAACCCGAGGTGCCAGATACCAACTTATGAGTGTTGAAGCAAAATAAATTTTTATAAATTCTTGAATCTGCAACGGACTTAAATCCCAAAATTCTGTTTGTGTAAGAAATGTCAGGCTATTTGCTAAACCCCAAGCCAATTGGATAGTTATGGAGCCTAGGAGAAAAATTATTATAGATTTATTTGTATAGATAAATCTTAATTCAGATAAGATCTGATCTAATTTATTGTGAATCGTGTCAGCTTTTGGCCATACATAAAGTTCTGGTATTAAGGATTTNGTCCCAATGATTGATATCATGCCAAGTGCAAGCATCATGACTGAACCAATTACACCCACAAGACCCCAAGCTGCCTCATTATCAAGACTGATCATAGGNAGAATGAGAAATGAATGGGATAGCGCAATTAATGATTGAAATCCCTCTCTTAAGGACATAATTGAGGCTTTATCCTCATAAGTATCAGGTATTTCTGCAGCCAAAGCTCGATGCGGAATATCAAATAAAGTTACGGAAAATCTAGTCAGAACAGCAAAAATTAAAAGCCAAAAAAATAAAAAGAATTGTGATTCTGCCCAGCCACTGTCTGGGTAAAACAATAAGTAATAGGAAATAGATATCGGTAATAGCGAAATAAACATTAGAAAATGCCTTCTACCGTATTTAGTTTTCAATCTATCTGACAGCACCCCAATTAAAGGATCAGTAATAGCATCAAAAAAAAGTGCAATTAGTAAAGCCAGACCTGTTAGAAGAGGACTAAGACCAAGAACAGTTAGATAATAGGCTCCTAAATACCAGACAAAGAAATCGGTTTTAATAGCATTAACACCACCACCAAGGCCAAAACAAATTTTTTCAAATAAGTTAATTTTCAATTTTATTAATATAGTTATTAATTCTTTTGTTTACGTTTTTTCTAATATGGTTCCAAAATATTTGATAGTCCCAATTATGTAAATCTTTTTTGCCTGTAATGTCAGTTTTTAATAACCTTTCTATTGTTGATCCTCGTGTTTCTAGGTAACCCTTTTCACTCACGCGTGCAAAAATTTCTTGATTTTGAGGTAGGTATAAGTTTTTGATGGAACTTGAATTCTTATCTACAGCTTTGTAATTGAAAAATACAGAGGGTCCTGAAAGTTTTGGCATTAATAAAGATTCAAATTTACTTTCGTGCCATTCTTTTGATGTGTTCCAAGAAATTGGATTTGTTGTATGAAGGTGATTAATTTCTTTTAAAGAGTATGAATCTCCATCAAACATCCAATATTTGAGCTTTGCTCTAACTGCACCTTCACCTACAGTTTGGAATTGAATAATACTTGGCTCATCAGGGGATTCACAAGCTATTTCTAAATCTAAATTATCGCTTAACGAATTATCTAGAGGGTATCCTATAAGATAAGCAGCTAAGAGACGTTCGTTAAAATCCTTCTTAAATTCTTCTTCATGAAACAGTCTTTGTCCATGCAACGAACCCTGGCTATGTGAGGCAATTATAAAAGGTTTTCCTTTAGAAAAATTTGTTAAAAAAAACCTGAATGCTTTTTTAATATCAGAATATGCTACCTCTAAACTTTGTTGACTATTTGATTCATTATTTTGTGAAATGGCTGCAAATGTTGCTTGCCTATACTCTGGAGCATATATATTACAGCTTTCATAAAAAGCACTTGCCTGACTAGAAAGCATCAGTTGAGTTCTTTGGAAAGTTGAGGAATCTCTATCAATATGAAAATTCCATTCTTTTAAAAAAAACCCTGTTGGGTGAATATAAAAGCAATCAATTATTTTATTTCTTTTAAATTCTTTATTAAAAGGGGATAGGCTCTCAAAAGATTTATTTTTAGGGGTACATGCCCAAAAAAATTGATCAGAGTAATCAGGTTCTGGTGGGAGGTCTTTATCAAAATCTTTTTCAGGAGTGATAGATTTAAAAAATTCATTCAAGAATGAATTTTCGCTTTTTTGCATTTCTTATTCGTTGACTGTTAGATCAAAAACTTGAACAGCAGCATCTGTACCGTCACTTACAACAATTCTGACAGTGTATTCTCCTATGTCGTCTTCTCTCGGAGTACCTGTAACACGTCCGTTAGCAGGAGACATTGATAAGAAATCAGCAGCTGAACCGTCAGATTTTTTTGTTATTTCCATTGTATATGTAAGCACATCACCATCTTCATCCTCTGCTCTAAGACCATAGAAGTATAGTTGGTTAACGTATGCGTCTGTAAATGGAGAAGTAGTAATAACAGGCGCATTATTAGCAACACCTTCTAATTCCGGTGCTAGGTTTATTGACAGATCTGAAACATTTGAGTCGGTTATTTCAAATATTGAACTTGAACCAGTCATTTCACCTGGACCACCATAAGAATTATCACCATTAATATCTGATCCTATAGTCATTCGGTAGTTACCTGGGTTGATTCCTGTGAATACAAATGTGCCTTGTCCATCTATCACAGGTGAAAATACTTCTTGTACAGGTATTCCATTTTCATCAAGCAACCTTGCTTTCAGTGCTGGAAGGTTGATATCGTAGGCTTCACCAATAACATTAAAGATTACATTCACTCCAACAGAGAGTAACTCATAACCATCAAAAGGAAGATCTGCCCCTTCGATGAGAGGAAAGTCAAATAAGATTGTTGAATTAACCCAACCCGCCCAAGTGTAGTCTTCTTTCTTGGAGACTGTGAAATTAAATCCGTCTGCTGAAACATCTAAAAATTCAGATTGATAAGTATAAGTAACATCATTGAAGCCTTCACCAGCTGCACCACTTGGGGTAATAGTGAATTGTCCTGAATAGTTATCCTCNGGAAGAAGAGTAACTANTGATGGTCCCTGATAGTAAGGTAGGGAATCAAAGCTTGTGAAATAACCATTTTCAAATGANTCAACTGCTTTGATAGCTTTATGCAAGTCAATTATTCCATAACCTAAATGCTCATCCCAACCAGGTCTTGCAACAGAATCNTTTGGTCTAGCTTCTTTGTTTACATCATTTGTTAGCAAGTTAGCAGCTAGCATTTTATCAACCTCAACATAGGTTAACTGGCTTGGTAAGCTTGGNTTTGATTCATAAGGCTTTACGATGTCCTCATAATAATATTTAACAAGACCTAAAAATCCTGCGCCATGAGGGGAAGCCATAGAAGTTCCTTGTGCCCCTATTAGTTGGTTACCATTATTNCTGGNTTGNATNTAACTATCTACATATGCATATGCATAAACTAGATCATCGACTCCATCTGCATTCCAATCAGAGTATTCTCCGCCAGGTGCAGAGAAATCTACATATTCATTTGTTGANGAATAACTGGATCTTCTATCTGTTCCGTTNGTTGCACCAACTGAATAAACTTTTGGACAAGCAGCTGGATAGCTCGTTGAACCTACACCTCCGTTACCAGATGATGAAGCAATAAGAACNCCTTTATCTGCAAGCTCACCTAGTTTTGTACATGATGCAGATGTTGGACTTCCTCCACCGCCGCCGTAACTCATATTCATTGAGTGTAAAGTTTCACCACCACTTCTTTGTGAAAAACTTGTACCTGAGTCATTGCTATCTCCATTTAAAAACAGATACGCTGCATAAGTTGGGCCACAACCATTTTGATAACAGACCCTCACAGGAGTAACTTTTGCACCCATACCGTTTCCATCTATACCATCATTAAGCATAGAAATTGTGCTTCCAACGTGTGTCCCATGACTAAAAGATCCTTGCTCAAATTCAATATCATCAGCAAGAGGATCGTTATCTTCCATATCCCATCCCCATTCAGTANTGAATATTGATCTTTGGAATGCAGGGTCTGGCAAGTAAGGGCTTCCAGAGTCTAGTACTGCAACATTAACTGGTTTAGTCTCCTGNCCNATAATATCGAGAGCTTCAGGAATATTTACAACATCGAANTTCCACCATTGATATGTGTTATAACTTGGGTCTTGTGTAAAAGGTTCNTACTGAAGTGAACGATTCCAACTTGGTTCNACAAATAAATTTGGAGACCTTTCTTTAAGGACAGAAATTGCTTTCATATATCTACCCCTTTCATANGCATCGGGCAGACTCTCCCTTAACGTTGANGTNTANTCTTCATCTTGCCCTAGACCTGCCATTTTTGCTAAATCAGACATTGTTACATCAACTAAACCGCCTTCGACATTTCCCATTTCTTGAATGAGTTCATTCTCCGTTTGATTTGTATTGAATCCATCAAATGCTGGTTTTTTAGCTAGGAGAATTTTTTCTAAATCAAAATCAGCATTAGCCTCATCAGCTGCCTCTTTCAATGCATTTGAGCTGGCAAATTGCGGAGTTTGTGTTATTACATATGCTGAAGGGATTGAGTTATCAACTCTGTAATGATCAATAAAGACATAGTAAATATCTCCTTCACCAGCAGGTATATAAGCAGTTTCAACTTTATTGTAAGTACCACCGACGTTGTCTGTATTTTCTTCCGAATCAATGATGAACATATCTAAATCAACATTTGAATTTGTAGCTGAAGGATTGCCATTATGATTTACCATTGTAAGTTCNAGGTTGATCCTACCAGGGCCTGCAATTACTTGGAAAAGATCTGCGTCATCTTCTCCACCTAGCCAACCTAATATAGTTGAACCTTCCTCTATAAATTGAGCTCTGTTTGTAAAGTTATTCGATATGTTNTCAAAATCTGGATTATTAATATCTGAATCAAGTGCGAAAGGACCATNAATTCCTAATGCACCACCAACGTTATATGTTCCAGGGCTTGGCTCTGGTGTTGGTTCAGGCGTTGGCTCAGGTGTTGGTTCTGGCGTTGGCTCAGGTGTTGGTTCTGGCGTTGGTTCTG
>NYSP01000007.1 GCA_002683115.1 Gammaproteobacteria bacterium | reverse complement strand
GCCCAATGATTATTCAAGGCGGTATGAGCCGCCATCATTTATTTTTGAGTGATTTACTCTACATGTAGTACTTTTTGAATCAACTCCTCTATCACATTCATTTTATTCTTCCTCTTTTCTGAGAAGTTTTTTTTCTTCTGCGAACTTTTCCCAAATTCATTTATCAAGGACATAACGCGAACTTCTTAATGTATTTTTCATCATGTTTTAAACATGTTCATCTACTCGTATTTTCAGTCGTATTTGAGACCTTAGATTTTCTTAGCTCAACAGCAGATTTTGTTAGGTCTGGCACAATAAATTCATAGGAAGCAGTAGATAAAAGAAAAACTGGGGCAAATATCATAATGGCGTATTTGGTTTTATTTAAACCAGCTTGACGAACAGTATTAAAAGCTCTTAAAAAACTTGCATCCACAAATATTGCTAAAAATCCAACAACGGCTGCAATGTAAATAAAGCTTCGCATTCTATATGGTTCTGTAGCTACTAAAAATGAAAGAGCGTCCTGGTAGGTATAGTTTTCGTTGATATTTTTTATTTCGGAAAAGAAATTAAAAGCAAAATCAATTGCGGAAATTATCAGTAGAGCTCCAAGGAAAGAGAGCATGGATTTTTTAAAGATATATTTATATGCCTTCATAACCAAGAACCTTTTTGACTGTCTTCAATGTGAGCATGCTAGTAATGCCGAGCATCAATATGTGAATACTTAAAAAATCTGTTAGCAAACCTTCAGTATCTTGTGCATCTGATTCAAACGCAGAAAGAGTCAGCAACAAATACATAATATTAATGACTGCTAGAAAGAAGTATGTTTTTTCACGACCAAAGAAAGAGCTATAACTAGAAAAAAAGATTGAAAAAATAAAAGTGATAATACAAAAAATTGGGATGGTGAACCTTATTAAAAGTTCTTTAAGATTTGAAATATTTAAATCTTTTATCAAGCTAATTGTAGATACGTATTCATCTGATGAATAATCCTGTATAGGAATATCTGCTTGAGAAAATTTTGAAATTGCATTTCTATCGTTATCAAATAAAAAACCATCACTGAGTATCAGACTGAAACCATTTTTTGTCTTATTAATTACAGCTGTATCACCATAGATAAATTTGTCGATCGATTGAGACTCTATAAAGATCAAATCCCTATATACATCATTCTCTTTTGTGCCATATACGTTGAAACTGTCAGATTGAAGAGCAACTAAACCTGAAGGCGTCAAAATTTTCGATGCAAATGAATTATCTTTATCTAATAAATCCTCACCCTGACTTGTAAAATATGGGGAAACAAATGCACTCAAAAGTGTAGAAATTCCAAAAATACCAATGAGCACCCACTTTTGCCCCAGAAGTATTGCACCAGCAGATAATGAGCCAGCCCTTAAAACAGGATCATGGTTCTTAAACAAAGGCGTCATTACGAAACCAATAGCTAAAAAAACACTTATTGGAAACACTAAATTAAGCAATCCAGGAGAAAATAAAATTAGTGCAAAAAAGATGTTTTCGGCTGAAATCTTGCCTACTTCAGCTTGTGAGAGAAAAATGTTAAATCGAGAAAGTAGCACTAATCCAAAAAGAACTAGTGAAACCCAGCAAATGTTTACTATAATTTCCTTACTGATATAACGTGAAATAATCACTTCTTAAGGATATCAAAAAGGAGAAAAAATGGCATTTTATAAAGCACTAGAAAATATCGAACTGAAAAAATATTCAGAAGCATCTGAGGAAAACTTTGGGGTAGTTTTTTATTCAAAAGGTTCACTTAAAACAACAAAACTATTTGACAAGGCTGTGAAAGAAAAAGTTTCAAAATTTTTTGCAGACGAATCTAAATCAATTCTTATGGTTTCAAAGGAATTCTCTGATCTTTCCAGAGATGTTCTGTTTGTAAGAGATTTTGATAAGAAAAAACCAAATCATAAAGTTGAAGGTTGGATTAATCGTATCTTTATGCATCTGGACAAATACAACGTTGAAACAGCAAGTATTTTTGCTGATACCTCCAGCTTAATCAAAGACAAAAACTTTGTTTTTAATCTGGCNAAGTACGCAGAAAAATCTACCTATAGATACACAGATTCAAATCCTAATACCAAAAAAAATGCCATATTAAAAAATCTCGATATTTGTGTAGAGAAAAGTAGTGCTGCATTGAAAAGATCAGTAGAGCTGGGATTGAACGTTGGAAGAGGAGCAAATACTGCGCGTAATCTTGGTAATAGGCCAGCAAATTATGCNACACCAACTTACATAGCAGACCAAGTTGTTGCCTTAGCTAAAGACATAGGCGGCTTTAAAGTCGATGTTTTAGAAGAAAAGGATATGAAAAAACTTGGTATGGGCTCACTATTGTCTGTTTCAGAAGGAAGTGTTGAGCCAGCTAAGCTTGTCACTATGGAATACAAAGGCGGCAAAAAAGGTGCGAAGCCAATTGTGCTTGTTGGTAAAGGAGTNACTTTTGATACAGGAGGCATAAGTCTTAAGCCAGGCCTGAAGATGGACGAAATGAAATGGGATATGTCAGGAGCCGGTTCTGTAATCGGCACTATGTGTGCTGTTGCAGCCTCAAAATTGCCTGTGAATCTTGTCTGTGCTGTTGGTTTGACAGAAAATATGCCAGCAGGAAATGCAACTAAACCAGGTGATGTAGTAACTTCTATGTCAGGACAAACTATCGAAGTTCTTAATACTGATGCAGAAGGTAGGTTGGTCTTATGCGACGTGCTTACATACATAGGTAAATATGATCCAAAAGTTGTGATTGATACAGCAACACTGACAGGCGCAGTAATTATTGCTCTGGGCAATGTTGCAGCTGGAGTCATGGGTAATGATCAAAAACTTATAGATAAGATTCTTGAAGCTGGACANGTGTCAGGTGAAAAAGCATGGCAATTGCCGCTTTGGGATGAATATCAAAGTTATCTCGANTCAAACTTTGCTGATATTGCTAACATTGCNCCTGGTAGAGCAGCTGGAACTATTGAAGGCGGCTGTTTCTTGTCAAGATTTGCGGAAGATTACAAATGGGCTCATGTTGACATTGCTGGCGTAGCAGATATTGGTGACGGAAAAAATAAAGGATCAACTGGTAAGCCTGTTGGTCTCTTGTTTGAGTATGTAAATAGTAATCGTTAATGGCAGCAACGTTTTTTTCAGGATTTAAAGACCAAAAATCTGCCCTAAATTTTTTACTAGATAATATTTATACTGGGTTTCAAATTCATAACTCAATTTGTGTGGTATTNAAGGACGAAAGACAACAAGAAAACTTTAAAAAAGCCCAACAGCAGAAATATTTTGAGAACTCAAAATTAGAATATCTCTACGATAAAAATATTTCTTTTATAGCAGAAGAACCATCGAGTCCTTTCGATGAAATACATATTTTTAGTGATAAGGTCATGNAGCTTTCAGCTGAACTAAGTGATGAAGTATATGTTTATACCACCAGCTCTGACGAAGCAGTCAATAAAGCTTCGAGAGAGCTCTATGCTAACCTGAAGAAAGATAATTTTGAGTTAAAACACGAAGCAATCTAATGGAAGCAAAATATTTCCCAATTNAAATAGAAGAAAAATGGTCAAAGTTTTGGGCAGAGAGAAATTTAACTAAACCTAATTCTGACGATCATTTCTCTCAAATAATTCCTCCACCAAATGTAACTGGCACCTTGCATATGGGGCATAGTTTCCAATACGCGATTATGGATTTTTATACTAGGTATCATCATATGAAAGGTACTGATGCCTATTGGCAAGTAGGAACAGACCATGCTGGNATAGCAACACAAATGGTTGTTGAAAATAATCTGCTTAATGAAGGCAAAACCAAGGATGCTTTAGGACGTGAAAAGTTCTTAGAGGAAGTATGGAAATGGAAGGATTACTCTGAAGANAAAATTTCTTCTCAAATGAAAAGATTGGGTATTACAGTTGAATGGGATAAGTATCGTTTCACTTATGATGACGAATTTTGTGAAGGGGTAACAAAAGCTTTTGTAGAGCTCTATAGAAAAGAAAAAATATATCGAGGTTATAGGCTTGTTAATTGGGATCCTTCACTCAAGACTGCCGTTTCAGACCTTGAAGTTATACGTCAAGAGAAAGATGGTCTGCTTTGGCATATATCTTATCCATTAACTGATTCTGATGAGTGCTTGATTGTTGCAACTACCAGGCCTGAAACAATGTTTGGTGACATGGCCGTTGCAGTCAATCCAAAAGATGAGAGATTTAAACAGCACATTGGTAAATTTGTCGAGCTGCCATTTGTAGGCAGAAAGATTCCTGTGATTGGAGATGAATACGTTGATATGGAATTTGGAACAGGTTGTCTAAAGATTACACCAGGGCATGATTTTAATGACTACGAGATNGGCAAGAAGTATGCGCTACACGAAGTNGATGGCGTTGTTCACACATCAGATAAACTCGAGGACTTCGAACCAATAAATATTTTTACGGACGAAGCTTTTTCAAATGATAATGTTCCTGCTCCATTCAATAACCTAGATCGCTTTAAAGTTAGAAAAGCAGTCCTTGAAGAATTAAAAAATAAAGATCTCNTAGTGCATGAGGAAAAGCATCATATCAGTGTGCCCCGAGGCGAAAGATCAAATATAGTTATTGAGCCAAANCTAAGTTATCAGTGGTACGTTAAAACTGAAGACATGGCCAAACAGGCAAATAATGCAGTCAACAAGGGCGAGGTCGTATTTCATCCAAGNAATTGGGATAAAACCTATTTTAATTGGATGGATAACATTCAAGATTGGTGTATTAGTCGTCAAATTTGGTGGGGCCATAGAATTCCGGCTTGGCATGACAATGAAGGCAACACTTATGTTGGTTTTGATGAAGCAGAAGTCAGAGAATTTTATAGCCTNGATGACAGAGCTTTAAAGCAAGAAGAAGATGTGCTCGATACTTGGTTCTCAGCCTCACTATGGCCATTTGGCTCATTGGGCTGGCCAAAAGATACTNAAGATTTTAAAAAGTTCTTCCCTACTACACTTTTAGTTACTGGCTTTGACATTATCTTTTTCTGGGTCGCNCGGATGATGATGATGAGCTTAGAATTCACTGGCAAGGTGCCTTTCAAAGATGTCTATGTGACAGGTCTAATTAGAGATGAAAACGGCCAAAAGATGTCAAAATCCAAAGGTAATATTATTGACCCAATCGATTTAATNTATGGCATAGANCTAGAAGACTTAGTAACTAAAAGAACTACNAATTTAATGCAAGAGGGNCTGGCTGAAAAGATTGAACGTAAAACTCGCAAACAATTTCCTAATGGAATTGAGTCTTATGGTACTGATGCTGTTCGAATGACTTTCTTTTCACTTGCAACTCATACACGTGATATAAGTTTTGAGCTTGGACGACTTAAAGGCTACCGAAATTTTTGCAATAAAATCTGGAACGCAGCTAGATTCATAAATAACTATCCCATGGAATCAAGTGAGTTTGTTGCTAAAAATGAGGCCGATAAGAAAATTGAGGAAAAATTTAATCAAGTTTCAGCACAGATTCAAAAAAATATCGAAGAGTATCGATTAGACTTTGCCATGAATGAAGTTTATGAATTCTTTTGGGGTGAATTCTGCGATAAATACATTGAAGAATGTAAAGCGTCTGGTGAAACAGCAAACTTACACCCAATGCTCAAGAAATTATTNCTTNTAATGCATCCCTTCTGTCCTTTTATTACTGAAGAGATCAANGAACTTATTTTTAAAGACGGTTCATTGATGGATCTTTAAAAATACTTAAGAGCCCTTACAAATATTTGATGGCAAAAACATTATTAATTGGTGCAAATTCAACGATAGCCAAAGCTTTACAAGAAATCTCAGACAGAGAATTTATCTGTGTTGCTAGATCTGAGGGTACGCTCGATTTGGAAGGTGATTTATCTGAACTTGATGATATCTCAGATATAAATGGTCTGGTGTACTTTCCGGGCACAATCAATTTAAAGCCATTTACAATGCTGAAAGAGGATGACTTCANAAGAGATTTTCAAGTAAATGTTCTGGGAGCAGCTAAAGTTGTTAAAAAAGTTATAAATAAATTAAAAGAATCTAATGGAGCAAGTGTAGTATTTGTTTCATCTGTTGCTGCAAACCTTGGGCTGCCTTTTCATGCAAGCATCGCTGCTTCAAAATCAGCATTGGAAGGCATGTCAAAAGCACTAGCGGCTGAGTATGCAAATGCAAAGGTTTGCTTCAATCTTGTTGCACCAAGTCTGACAAAAACTAATCTTTCCACCAACCTACTCAAAACTGAAAGGCTTATTGAAGCAAGTAAAGAGAGAAATCCTATGAAAGAAATAGGTGAGCCAGAAAAAGTAGCAAGAACAATAGATTTTCTTTTAGATGCCCACAACAACTGGATGACTGGTCAAGTTATTCACATTGACGGTGGTATGAATAATTTGAAATAAACTACTCAATAAGTTTATTTGGATCTTTTTGGGAAACTTCCCATCGCTTTCTAAGGTAATTGCAGTTTTCACATGAACTTGCTGGTTTAGGCATGTCTCCATCTAAAGTATTTTTTGCGTTTAAGACAGCTTCTTCAACCCAACTGTTATCACACTCTAACCTTACTAGATGCAAGTCAAAGGTTAATTGTTGATTAAACATTGGTTCATGCTTTTTACCATTGTAGTAAACCAAATAGCCCTCTGAAGCTACTTCAAAACCATTCTTCTCTAGCAACCATTGATACATTTCAAGTTGTCTTTGATAGCCCTTAGCGTATTCCCATTTAGAGTATGTGTCTTCCCAATCAAAAACATTTTTAGATGTAGATTTAACATCNACAACNATNANTTCNCCNCTTGGTTTCTGCCANATNTCATCAACAGCACCACCAAAGTTNTANCCAGCNTCTTCATTNATNAATCTNATACCTTTGAAATTATTACGCCACTCATCCATTTTTTCATGTGCAAATGGCACAGCTTCAATTCCATGCTCTANAAACATTGGGTGTGGTTCGGCNTTAGCACGNTAATGATCAAATTCATTTTTACAAAGATTATCTACAGCACTATTGAGTGTGAAAGGTAGNCTCGGTGGTCTGATTTTATGTTTGTAAGCAAGATAAAAACACCTTTGGCAATTTAAATGTTGCTCAACTGCTGATCTGCTTATCTTATGCATTTCTTAACATCTCAATATGAGGGATATCATCCTCTAAGTATTCCTCACTTGCCTTAATAAAGCCAAACTTTTCGTAATAATTTTCTAAATAGCTCTGTGCAGATATTCTTATAGCTTGCGCACTTTCTTTTTGTACTAAATCTATGGCTGCGTTTATGACTTGCTCAGCTATTCCCCTACTTCGATATGATTTTTTTGTGACTATTCGACCAAATGATACTTCTGCAAACCTCGTGCCAGCCGGATTAATTCTGAGATAGCTAATAATTTCTCCATTGTCTTCGACCCATAAATGTTGGCATTGATCATCTAACCCATCCATGTCTTGGTAGGGGCAATCTTGTTCNATGATAAAGACCTCTATNCTTAGTTGCATGATCTTATAAAATTCAACCTTGTTTAATTGGTTAAAAGTTTTTATTATGACTGGTCNAGTTTGATTGGGCATGAGCAAATTATGAAAGAAAGTGTTTACGATTTCAAAGTTAAAGACATAAATGGGCAAGAAGTCTCCATGTCCGACTATAGTGGTAAAGTTTTNCTTATTTGTAATGTTGCAAGTACATGTGGCTTCACACCTCAATACGCTGGTTTGCAAAAAATCTATGACAACTTTAAAGATCAAGGCCTAGAAATTCTCGCTTTTCCATGCAATCAATTCGGAAATCAAGAAAAAGGCGATGAACAGGAAATTAAAGAGTTTTGTGAAGCAAACTATGGTGTAACTTTTCCTATATTCAGCAAAATAGATGTTAATGGTGCTAAAGCTGAGCCTCTATTTGTCTATTTGAAATCACAAATCAAAGGTTTCATGAATACGGAAAGTATTAAATGGAATTTTTCTAAATTTTTGGTAAANAAAAATGGGCAAGTAGAAAAACGATACGGTTCATTAGATTATCCTGAGGCTATAGAAGCAGATGTTAAAGCTCTGTTAGACACATAATTATTGCATCTTCCCTACCATTTTTAGTTTGATAGTAATTTTTTCTAACTGAAAGCTGATCGAAACCATTCTTCCTATAAAAATCTTGCGCAATTCTGTTTGATCTCCTAACTTCAAGCAATGCGGTAGATAAATCGGCTAACTTCATTCTTGCTCGCAATATTTTGATCATATAGTCGCCAATTCCCTTTCGTCGCATGTCATGTGCGACTGAAATATTTTGCAAATGACATTCATCTAGCACTTTATTGGCAATGCAAAAACCAACAAGTTTTGAATTATGAATAATTACAAAACTCATGGATCTAAGTTCAAGTATTTTTAAAAAAGTTTCTTTAGACCAAGGAGTTTGATTTGAATAACCTTCAATTTCCATAACATCATCNAAGTGATGTTCAGAAAAATTTTCTATTATGTAGTTATTCGCCAGTGAAATTTGGTTTTCTCTTCTCAACGAAGGCAGTTACACCTTCAATGTTATCTTTAGCACCAACAAGCTTTTCTTGAATTGCTGCCTCATCTTGTAAATTCTTTTCGTATGACTTATTAAAACTTTCTCGCATTAAATGTTTGGTTTTAGCGATAGATTGTGGAGCCAAATCAACATAATTTTTAGCTAAAGCAACTGCTGTTTCAAAACTAGANCCATCCTCACAAACCTCTGAGCAAATCCCTAATTCTAGACACTCGCCTGCAGTTACTCTTTGGGCTTCAGCAGCCATTCGATAGGCTTTTTGATAACCAACAACTCTTGGTAGTAGCCAATTGGTACCGCCGTCTGGTATTAACGCAATCTTTGAGAAGCCAACCTGAAAGAAACTTGAGTTTGACATCACAACAATGTCTGANCTTAAAAGGTATGCACANCCTATGCCTGCACATGGACCCTCTACTGCAGAAATAACAACTTTATCCATATAAACTAAATTATTTAAGCCTATGTGGTAGCCTTTGTTGAGTGCATCCTCAACACTACTCCAGCCCATATCTGTACCTTGCTGTGCCGTTAGATCAGCACCAGCACAAAAAGCGCTGCCATTACCACCAATTACTACCGCTCTAAATTTCTTATCTTTTGCTTTTTCNGAATACTCATTAAAAAGGAGCACTGTTTCCTGATCTAAGGCATTTCTCTTTTCAGGTCTATTAAGTTTAATTACTGCAATATCACCTAAATCCTCAAATAAAACTTTTGGTTCAGTCATTTAATTCTTCCGCTATTAGATAATTATTAGTTTTTGTTAATAAGACACTTTTCTTNTCAGCATCTTCTCTATGGAATTTTATAATAGGATTTGCTGTCTGTCTTGAATGAAAGAAAGATTTCTCTAGTTCTTTCATTTGACTCTCGTTAGGCGATGCGTAAGATTGTTTATCCAGCCATATTCGTATAATCTCGGAACGTTCAAAATAATCTAGCTCTATAAGCTCGGATATTAATAAACCATCGTCATCACAAACTTTTTCCAGCTTTTCGCTCAAATATCTATGATATAAATTGCTTTGTTTTGCCAATAAATTAGCCATACGGGCTGTATTTTTTCTTGCTGCTGGCCACCTGGCAGTAATTTTTGGAATTATTTGATTGCGCAGAAAATTTCGACTGTAAGCATTATCTTCGTTGGATTCATCTTCAATAAAATCTAGCTTTTTTGAAGTAGAGATATCGATAATTTCATCCTTTGAAAGATNCAACATTGGTCTAATCACAACTTTTCCTTTCACATTAGAAACTCTTTGCATGCCAGAAAGCCCTTTAAGTCCTGTACCTCTCAACACACGGAAAAATACAGTTTCAACCTGATCATCCATATGATGGCCTAAAATAATTACTGTTCCCTCTTTGTAAGCATCAAAAATACCNAACCTAGCAGCTCTTGCAGCAGCTTCATAGCCTTGGCCCTGTTGTTCAACATTTACTTTTTTTTCTTCGAATTTNATTTTGTGCTGTTGGCAAATTTTTGAGCAATGTTCAGCCCAAGAATCGCTATTTCCTTGGGTTTGGTGATTGACATGTAAAGCGGTTAACTTTTCTGTTTTTTCACAGCTAGCTAAGAATTCAAATGCAGCGAATAAGGCCAAAGTTGAATCAGCACCACCACTAAAACCAACTACTACTTCATCGCTTTCTAGCAGAATATTTTTTTCTGACTCAGTAAAGAAATCCATATCAGACTCCTATACTTTTAAATTTTTCGTATCGTTTGCTTGTTAAGCCTTCTATAGAATGTTTTGATAAATTTTTTAACTCATTTAAAAAATAATTTTTAACGTTTTTATAAGTCTCTTCATGGTTCCTATGAGCACCACCTATAGGCTCATGCACTATTTCGTCAATAATGCCCAGCTCAATAAGATTTGCTGCATCTAATTTTAATGCGTCAGCTGCTTCTTCAGCATTTTTTGCAGTACGCCATAAAATTGAGGCGCATGCTTCAGGTGATGCTACTGAGTAGATTGAGTATTCAAGCATACCAATTCTATCAGCAAGGCCAATGCCAAAACCTCCCCCTGANCCACCTTCTCCAATTACTAAATTAACAATTGGTGTTTGTAAATCAGACATGATCTCTAAACTTTTGGCAATTGCTTCATGCTGACCAGAATATTCTGCTTTTACGCCAGGATATGCCCCGGGTGTATCTATTAATGTCAGGACTGGTATAGAAAATTTTTCTGCAAGCTTCATTAATCTATTAGCCTTTCTAAAGCCAGATGGATGTGGCATACCAAAGTTTCTGCTGACTCTATCTTCAGTTTCCCTTCCCTTTTCGTGCCCTATTACGACAACTGGATAATTATCTAAAAAAGCAAAGCCGCCAATGATTGCTTTATCATCCTCACTTAACCTATCGCCATGTATTTCTTCAAATCCGTCGAATACTTCATACATATAATCTAAGGTATGTGGACGATTTGGATGTCTTGCTACTAGTACTTTTTGCCAAGGACTTAAATTTGAATAAATCTTTTCAGTTTCTATTTTTGATTGTTCCTCCAACGCAGCTATTTCTTCAGCTAAATTAGTAGGAGCAGGAACTATTTTTTTTAGTTCCTCAATTTTTTCTAAGCAAGTATATATTGGTTGCTCAAATTCTAAATGTTGTTCCATTCTTAAAACAGTTTGTAATTCTCTTCGCCAAAAATCTCATTTATCTTGTCGAACGTACTATCCTCTAAGGAAATTTTAAAGGTGTCAACTTTTACTTCACTGGAAATATTTAGTTCATCATCCATTAAATTAAGAATTACTTCTAAACCATCTGGATCGTTTAAGCTCTTTAATTCTTTAAACTTTCCATTGCCAAGCTCCTTCAACTTTTTTCTAGGTACATTTAATTGGATTTTAGATGTAACAAGATTTCGTGCCAACTCTATAGGCATAACATCTGTAGCTCGTATTTTTATGCCAACATCCTCAAAATTACCTCTTCTGTAATCATCTGCAACAACTGTACCTTTAATCATTACTACAGAATTTTCTTTAAAAAGAGGTTTTTTCTCGTCATACAGTTCTATTGGCACTGAAACATCTATTAAGCCTGTCTCATCCGAGATCTCTAGGAATACAAATATACTTGTACCCTTCTTTACAATCCGCCTGTGGTTTATTAAGGCAGGAATAAATTTTTCATTAGTCGTNGTCATAAGCTTATTAATAGGCTGTAATTTTGAAGAAATAGTTTTTCTTAATAATGAAACTGGATGCTTGCTGTAATAAAAACCAAATGATTCAAGCTCCATTTTTAGTTTCTCTGATTCAGAAAAATGTTTTNGTTCATAGCCACTTACTTTCATATCATTTTCACTACCAAACATTTCCATAACTGCTGATTCTTTTGATTTAAATTTCTGTTCTGAAGCTTCCAAGTAACTCTTAATTGAACTTACTGCTTCATCACGCGTACATATCTCATCGAAAGCACCAGCTTTTGCCATGCTCTGTAATGACCTAATNCCTCCTTTTCTTAAATCTACTCTAGATGCAAAATCCATAAGGCTGGTATATCGGCCATTTGCTCTTTCGGCACAAACTTCTTCTATAAACTTTCTTCCAACATCTTTTAATGCAGCAAGACCATATTCGATTTCATCCTTTTCGTTAACAATAAAAGTTGGGTGTGATGTATTTATATTTGGCGATAGTATAGTTACATCCATAACAGCACAATCCTTGACATGAGGTTCAAGCTTATCTGTCTTATCTTGTTCNGATGAAAGGACTGACGCTATAAAGTGCGATGGAAAATGTGTCTTTAAATATGCTGTTTGATAAGCAATTAATGCATAAGCAGCCGAATGTGATTTATTAAAACCATANCCTGCGAATTTTTCTATATTGTCAAAAATTTCATTAGCTTTTNTCTTGCCAATACTATTATTTTCACAACCATCTACAAAAACACTTTTCTCGGCTTCCATCACATCTGCTTTTTTCTTACCCATGGCTCTACGCAAATTATCAGCATCTCCCAGTGAGTAAGAGGCTAATACTTGAGCAGCTTCCATAACTTGTTCTTGATAAACAAACACACCATAAGTTTCATTTAATACCTTTTTAAGATCTGGATGCTGGTAGGCAATACTTTCTCGACCGTTTTTTCTATTGATATAGTCATCTGCCATTCCTGAATTAAGTGGTCCTGGCCTGTAAAGTGCTACAAGAGCAGTTATATCCGAGAAATTTTCTGGTTTCATACGTTTAATCAAATCCATCATGCCACTTGATTCCAATTGGAAAATTCCTTTTGTTTTTCCAGAACTTAGTAAGCTAAATACTTTAGGATCATCATAAGGAATCTTCTTAAGCTTAAAATCAGGTTTTACTTTCTGAACCGACTTAACTGCATTATTAATGA